>CAITAM010000424.1 GCA_903890265.1 uncultured Pseudomonadota bacterium
AGGCGGCCAGCGCCGGGGCGTAACCGAAACTGGCGCAGCCGATGTCGTGCAGCACCGGCCGGGGCGGGCGCCCGGTCGGTCCGAGCAACGCGAGGCCCTGGTCGAGAAAGTCGAGGTATTCATAGGCCTGCAGGGCCGGGTCCTGGCCGAGGACGGTCTCGAACCGGACCCCGTAGCGCGCCCTGAGTTCGCGCACGCGGTCGGCCGCAGGGCCGGCACTGACCGCGAGCGTGCCGGCCGGCGCGAGCCGCGGCGCGGCGGCGTCGCGCCCGGTACGCTCGGACAGGTACAGCGCGAGGGCGTAGCGCAGCGAGCGGAGCCGTTGCCAGGCAGTCACTGAATCGTCGGTCGACATCGTTCCGGGTCGCGCACGGCAAAGTAGAGCACGGGCCCGTGCCAGCCTGCGCCAGCGCCTCGCACGCCGCAAGCAGCGCAACACGCCGCGCAACACGCCGCGGTGCGATCCAGGGGCAGGTCCGCCCCGGCCTCCGGCCAGGCGCCGATCGATTATGATTCCCGCACGCCCCCGTGTGTCCGGTGAGGGATGAACCCATGCCATGTACCCGCCGCCTCGTTCCGTGCCTGATGGCGATCGTTGCGCTCACCCCGTTCAGCGACGCGGGGGCCGCCAAGCGCCACCTCGAGGTGGCCGACCTCGCCCGCCTGCAGGCGGTGGCCAGCCCGGCCTGCTCCGCGGACGGGCAGTGGGTGGCCTACACGGTGACCACGGCCGATGCGGAGGACGACACCCAGCGCACCGCGATCTGGATGGTCAACTGGGCCGGCACCGAGCACGTGCAGGCGACCGAGGCGCTGCCGTCGGCCGGCACGCCGCGGTTCAGCCCGGACGGCCATTTCCTGTCCTTCCTCGGTTCCCGCGGGGCCGACGAGAAGGACCAGCTCTACGTCATCGACCGCCGTGGCGGCGAGGCCCGTCGCCTGACGCACGTGGAGGGTGACATCACGGACTACGCGTGGTCGCCCGATGGCAAGTCGGTTGCCCTCGTGATCGAAGGCTCGGTCGACCGGCCGGCCGGCACCCGTGCCGGGGCGGCCGCGCCGAAGCCGATCGTGATCGACACGTGGCGTTTCAAGGACGACCGCCGTGGCTACGTCACGGCGGCCGACCGGTCCCGGATCTACCTGCTCGACGTGGCGACGGGCGCGGTGCGACCGCTCGCCACCGACGGGCATTTCGACGAGGCGACGCCCGCCTGGTCCCCGGACGGCCAGTCCCTCGCGTTCACCAGCGATCACGGTCCGGACCCCGACGACCCCGGCACCACCGTCCTCTACGTGGTCGATCCGAAGGGCTCCGGCGCGCCGCGCCGGGTCGCGCACTACTACCAGCCGAACCGGCTGCGGGTGCTGTGGACCCCGGACGGCCGGCGCCTGCTCTACACGGTCGGACTTGAGCCGCGCCTCGACGCGTACAAGTACGACCAGCTCGCGGTCGTCGACGTCGCCAGTGGCAAATCCGCGCCCCTTGCTCCGTCCCTCCAGCGCCAGGTGTCGGCACCGGTGATGGCGGCCAACGGCGAGTCCGTGGCCGTCCTGATCGAGGACGACGGCTCGCAGGTCCCGGCAACGATCCGGCTGGCGAACGGCCGCGTCGAGCGGCGCGTGAGCGGCAAGCTGTCCGCCACCGCGCAGTGCGGCGGTGGCGGGCACCTCGCGGTGCTTGCCTCCGGTGATTACGAGACGGCCGAGGTGAACGCGCTCGAGGGCACGCGACTGCGCAGGCTCACCGGCCACAACGACGAGCTGCTCGGGGAGCTCGAGCTCGGGTCGGTCGAGGACATCAGCTTCAAGAGCGCGGACGGCACCGAAATCCACGGCATGGTGGTGAAACCGCCCGGCTACGAGCCGGGCAGGCGCTACCCGGCGATCCTGTGGATTCACGGCGGGCCGGTCGGTCAGGACGAGCACGCGCTGGCCTTCGAGGGCTACTCGCCGGAATTCGAGCGGCAGTGGTTCGCCGCGCACGGCTACGTCGCGATCGCGATCAATTACCGGGGCGGCAGCGGCCGTGGTCCCGCCCTGCAGCAGGCGATCGTCGCCGACTGGGGCCGGCTGGAGGTCGAGGATCTGCTGGCGGGCGTCGCCTACACGGTGGCGACCGGGCTCGCCGACCCTGCGCGGCTCGGCATCGGTGGCTGGAGCTACGGCGGCATTCTCACCGACTACACGATCGCGAGCGACTCGCGCTTTCGGGCCGCGGTCAGTGGTGCCGGCAGCGGCAACCAGATTTCCATGCTGGGGACCGACGAGTACGTGCTGGCGTACAGCCACGAGCTCGGCATGCCCTGGCAGGACGCGGACACGTGGCTCAAGGTCTCGTACCCGTTCTTTCACGCGGACCGGATCAGGACACCCACGCTCTTCATGGGGGGCGACCGCGACTTCAATGTGCCGATCGCCGGCAGCGAGCAGATGTACCAGCTGCTGAAAGTGCAGGGCGTGCCGACCGAGCTCGTCGTGTACCCGGGCCAGCATCACGTCTTCGACCGGCCAAGCTTCTACCGCGACAAGATGGTCCGCTTCATCGACTGGTTCGATCGCTACCTGAAGCCGGCGCCCTGACAGGGGCCCGTGCTGCCGGCGCCCTACTTCAGGATCACGAGCAGGTCCTTCGCATCGACGGCCTGCCCAGGGCGGACCAGCACCTCGGCCACCTCGGCGTTGCGGTCGGCCCGAACGACCGCTTCCATTTTCATCGCCTCGAGGGTCAGCAGCGTTTCGCCCTGACTCACTTTCTGGCCGACGGAGATGCCAACCGTCACCACCCGGCCCGGCATCGGCGCGCCGACGTGCGTCTCGTCACCGGCGTCGGCCTTGCGCGCCCGGGGGCGGGTCGCGACCTTGCCCTGCTCGGTCACGCTGACCGAGCGCGGCTGGCCATTCAGCTCGAAGAAGACCGTCCGCGTGCCGTCGTCCTGCGTGGCGCTGACCGCCATCAGGCGGATGATCAGCGTCTTGCCACGCTCCAGATCGACCGACAGCTCCTCGCCAATCTCCATGCCGTAGAAAAAGTTACGGGTCGGCAAGGCGGACACGTGCCCGTAGTGGGCGCGATGCTTCGCAAAGTCGGTGAACACCCTGGGGTACATGAGGTACGACGCCAGGTCCTGATCCGGGACGTGGCGGCCGAGGCGCTTGCTGATGGCCGCGCGCTCCTCGTCGAGGTCGGCGTCCGCAAGGACGGCGCCCGGCCGCACGGTCAGGGCAGGAGTACCCTGCAGCACCTTGGCCTGCAGGGCGGGCGGGAATCCGCCGACCGGCTGGCCGAGGTCGCCGCGGAAAAACTGCACCACGGACTCGGGGAAGGCCACCTCGTGCGCGGGATCGGCCACCTGCGCCGCCGTGAGCCCGCTGGTGACCATCATGATCGCCATGTCGCCCACCACCTTGGAGCTCGGGGTGACCTTGACGATGTCGCCAAACAACCGGTTGACGTCCGCGTACGCCCGGGCGACCTCGGGCCAGCGCGACTCACCGATACCGAGCTGCCGGGCCTGCTCCCGCAGGTTGGTGTACTGGCCGCCTGGCATGCCGTGCACGTAGACCTCGGACGCACCGGAGCGGATATCGCTCTCGAACGCCGCGTAACCGGCCCGCACCTGCGCCCAGTAGGTGCTGATCTGGCGGAGGTGGCCGGTGTCGAGCCCGGTCGCCCGGGGGCTGAAGCGAAGCGCCTCGGCCAGCGAACCGAGGTTCGGCTGGGACGTGAGCCCGCTCATGGCGTCCATCGCGGCATCGATGGCGTCACAGCCCGCGGCGACCGCCTCGAGCACGCTCGCCCCGCCGATGCCGCTGGTGTCGTGGGTGTGGAAATGCAGCGGTACGCCGATTTCCTGCTTGAGGGCGGTGAACAGCGCCCGCGCCGCGAGCGGCTGACAAAGCCCCGCCATGTCCTTGATCGCGATGATGTGGGCGCCGGCCCTCTCCAGGGCCCTCGCGGTCTCGACGTAGTAGCGGAGCGTGTATTTCTGCTCGGCCGGGTCGAGCAGGTTGCCCGTGTAGCACACCGCGGCTTCGACGACCTTGCCGGCTTCGGCCACCGTGTCCATCGCAATCCGCATGTTCTCGACCCAGTTCAGGGAGTCGAAAATGCGAAAGACGTCCACGCCAGCCTGGGCGGCCTGCCTGACGAAGAAGCGCACGACGTTATCGGGGTAGTTGGTGTACCCGACCGCGTTGGACGAGCGGAGCAGCATCTGCAGAAGCACGTTCGGAATGCGGCCCCGCAGCTCCGCGAGGCGCTCCCACGGATCCTCGCGCAGGAAGCGCATCGCCACGTCAAACGTGGCACCGCCCCAGCACTCGATCGAGAAAAGCTCCGGCAACAGGGACGCGTAGGCCGGCGCAATCCGCGCGAGGTCGTGGGTACGGACCCGGGTCGCGAGCAGCGACTGGTGCGCATCGCGCATCGTCGTGTCGGTCACCAGCACCCGCTGCTGCGCGAGCATCCAGTCGGCAAGGGCGCGGGGGCCCCGTGCGTCGAGGAGCTGCTTGGTTCCTGACACGGGCTCCCCGTCGCTGGGGCGCGGGGTCTGGGGGTAGGGCGCGAGCACGGCCGGGCCCCGACCACGAACCTCCGGATTGCCGTTGACGATCACGTCGCCAAGGTAGCTCAGCAGCCGTGTCGCACGGTCGCGGCGCCTCGGGAAGTCGAACAGCTCGGGTGATGTGTCGATGAACTTGGTGGTGTAGCTGCCGCCGGCGAAGTGCCGGTGATTGATCACCTGCTCGAGGAAGCGGAGATTGGTGGCCACGCCACGGATACGGAACTCCGCCAGCGCGCGGTGCATGCGCCGCACGGTCTCCTCCGGGCCCGGCGCCCAGGCGGTGACCTTCACGAGCAGCGAGTCGTAGGAGCGGCTGATGAATGCGCCGGGGTACGCGGTGCCGGCATCGAGGCGGATGCCGAATCCCGCGGGGCTGCGGTAGGCGGTCAGCTGACCGTAGTCGGGGACGAAGTTATGCTCGGGATCCTCGGTCGTGATGCGGCACTGCATGGCGTGCCCCGTCACGCGGATGGACTCCTGGGGCGGTACCGCGGAGCCCGGCTCGCCGATCGTCTCGCCGGTCGCGATGCGAATCTGCGCCTTGACGATGTCGATTCCGGTGACGACCTCGGTGACCGTGTGCTCGACCTGGATGCGCGGATTGAC
>CAITAM010000425.1 GCA_903890265.1 uncultured Pseudomonadota bacterium
CTACGGTACGCAGCGTCTGCACGTACCGGCCGGCGTCGGCGTAGACCGCGCCGAGCGCGGGATCGGTCGCCGCCGAGCGCCGCCCCGTGACGCGCACGGCAACCTGGCGGAGCGCCGCACCGGTGGCCGTCGCCGGCGCGTCGGCGGGCGCCGCGCCCGGCGCTGCCGGACAGGATTTGAGGCCGAGCGCACCGCCGCCGCCCACGGTCGCCTGGATGGCGGCCACGTCGACGGGGTGGTCGTCGGGCGTCAGGTCCATGTCGATCCAGAAGGCGGCCACCGTGCGCGGCGTCTCCTCCACCACCGGGGCGACGCCGAGCTTACGCAGCGCCGTGACGCGGACCTCGGCCTCGGCCGGCGTCGGGAAACTGCCGAGCGAGACCCGGGTGTCATTGACTTCCGCGTCCTTGATCCCGGCACCGGCGAGGCGCATCGCGGTGCGGCGGGCCTCCGTCGCGCTCGCGGTCTGGACGCTGACCCGAAAAGCCACGCCCGATGCCGTGTCTTCACTCCTCGTGCGCGGACTGAGGCGCTCGGCATGAAGCAGCGTTGCCGCCTTGTCCGCGAGCGCGGCGTCGAGGAACGGCCCGACCGTGACGCAGCGGCTGCCGGTCGCGGGCGGCGCACCCGCCTCGGTCGGGCGGGACGTTTCGACCGCGAGCTTCAGGCTCGCGACCGGCGCGGTCCTCGGTGGCAGCGGCGGCTCGCGCGCGGGCTCGCCGATCATGAGCACCCAGCCGAGGAAGGCCAGGTTGGCGAAGGCCAGCAGGAAGGCGAGTGCCTTCACGGGGCGCGGCTCCGGGCGACCGCCGCGAGTCCCTCGAGCACGAGGTCGGGCACCGTGACCGAGGGCAGCCTGAGGCAGGCCTTGAGCAGCGGCGCATCACCGCCGGTCAGCAGCAGCACGGGGGCCCCGTCGCCGCGGACGCGGAGGTCCTCGCAGACGCGCTCGGCCAGCGTCGCGAGCGACAGCAGGATGCCGCCTTCGATGGCGCCCGCGGTGTTGACGCCATACAGCCCCTCGACCCGCGCCGGTTCCGATTCGGCGGCGGCGGCGACGTTGCCGGTCCGCCCGTAGAGCGATTCCTGCATCAGCTGCATGCCGGGCAGTATGAAGCCTCCCAGATGCGCGCCAGCCGCGGCCAGTGCGTCGACGGTCACCGCGGTACCGGCGTTAACGATACAGGCCGGGCCCGGCGTATGGCCGCGCGCGCCAACCAGTCCCAGCCAGCGGTCGACGCCGAGCATCGAGGGCGTCGAGTAGCCGTTCGTGATGCCGCACTGGCGCGCCTCCGAGGTCACGAACTCGGGCCACAGCCCGAGCCGCGCCTTGGACCAGCCGCCGAGCAGGCGGGCAAACGTGCCACCGGCGACGTTCGAGACGACGATCCGCTCCGGCGACAGCCCCTCGGTGGCGAGGTCGGCCTGCCACTCCTCGAGTTCCTCCGCCCAGGCGTTCGGTGCGCCGTGGTGGCGCACCGCCCGCGACGGGCTGAGCGTGCCGCCTTCGAGCCACGCCCATTTCATGCGCGTGTTGCCGACGTCGAGCAGCAGGATCACGAGGCCACCCGCAGCGACACGTCCGCGGCATCCACCCGCTCGCGACCGTCGTCAAAATCCACCAGCAGGGCGCCGTCCGGCGCCGCCCCGCGCGCCACGCCGAGGCGGCGCCGCGTCGTGCTCTCGACCAGGACCGGCCGGTCGATCAGTCCGTCGTTGGCGCGCCATTCGGCGGCAAACGGCGCAAAGCCCCGCTCACTGAACAGCGCGACGGCCCCGAGCACCTCGTCGATGA
>CAITAM010000426.1 GCA_903890265.1 uncultured Pseudomonadota bacterium
CCCGCGAGTTCGAGCCCCGTGACGCGTCGGTAGTTCTTCGGCAGGAGCGCCCCGCGCTGCGCCCGCTCGCCACGGTAGTCCTTCAGGTCGCCGAGGCTGAGCGTCATGTGCCGGTCACCGCACACGACACGCAGCTTGTCGCCGGCCGCCACGGCCGCTACCGCAACCAGCAGTTCTTCGCGCGACTGCGCACGGGCGGTCGGGATATTGAAGAGCTTGTTGCCGCGACCCTTGGCGAGCTCCGGCAGCTCACCGGCGGGGAATGCGAGCAGACGGCCCTCGTTGCTCGCCACCACGATCAGCACGCCGTCCCCGGCCGGCACGGCCACCGGCGGCAGTGCGCGTGCGCCATCGGCGACGGTCAGCACCGCCTTGCCGGCGCGGTTCCGGCCGTAGAGATCGGCGAGCTTGGCGATGAAGCCGTAGCCGTTGTCGGACGCCAGCAGCCAGCGGTCCTCGGCCTCCCCGAGCAGCACGCCGGCGAAGGCCGCGCCGTCCGGCGGATCGACCCGACCGGACAGCGGCTCACCCTGCCCGCGCGCCGACGGCAGCTGGTGCGCGGGAACGCAGTACGTGCGGCCGGTCGAGTCGAGGAAGACCGCCTGCTGCGTGCTCTTGCCGCGCGCAGCCGACTGGAACCCGTCGCCGGTCTTGTAGGACAGGCTGCGCGGGTCGATGTCATGGCCCTTCGCCTGCCGTACCCAGCCCGCCGTCGACAGGACCACCGTGACGGGCTCCGCCACGACGAGCTCCGTTTCATCGATCGCCTGTGCCGCGGCACGCTCGACGATCTTCGAGCGGCGCTTGTCGCCGTACTTCTCCGCGTCGGCCAGGAGTTCGCTGCGGATGAGCTCCGTCATCCGCGACTCGCTGCCGAGCCGCTCGTTGAGCTCGTCACGTTCGCGGGCAAGCTCGGCCTGTTCGCCGCGGATCTTCATCTCCTCGAGCTTGGCGAGCTGCCGGAGCTTCGTCTCGAGTATGGCCTCGGCCTGTTCGGTGCTGAGCGTGAAGCGCGCCATCAGCACGGCCTTCGGCTCGTCCTCGGTGCGGACTATCCGGATCACCTCGTCGAGGTTCAGGTAGGCGATCAGCAGGCCGTCGAGGATGTGCAGGCGGGCCGTGACCTTGCCCAGGCGGTACTCAAGACGCCGCCGCACGGTCGCCCGCCGGAAGGTCAGCCAGTCGGCCAGCATCGACCGCAGGTCCATCACCCGCGGCCGGCCGTCGAGGCCGATGACATTGAGATTGACGCGGTAGGTCCGCTCGAGGTCGGTGGTCGCGAACAGATGCTTCATAAGCTGCTCGGCGTCGACGCGCGACGACTTGAGCTCGAGCACGATGCGGGTCGGGTCCTCGTGGTTCGACTCGTCGCGCAGGTTCTCGACCATCGGCAGCTTCTTGGCGCGGATCTGCTGCGCGATCTGTTCCTGGATGCGCGAACCCGACACCTGGTAGGGCAGCGCGGTAATGATGACCTCGCCGTCACCTACCTCGTAAATCGCGCGGGCGCGGAACGTGCCGTTGCCGGTCTCGTAGATCGTTCGCAGATCGGCCTTCGACGTGATGATCTCGCCACCCGTGGGCAGGTCAGGCCCTGGGACGAGCTTGATCAGATCGCGCACGGTCGATTCCGGCTCGTCGAGCAGCCGCACGCAGGCGTTGACGATCTCGCGCAGGTTGTGCGGCGGCACGTCGGTTGCCATGCCAACCGCAATTCCGGTCGTGCCGTTGAGGAGCAGGTTTGGCAGGCGGGCCGGCAAAAGTGCCGGCTCGTCCAGCGTGCCGTCGAAGTTCGGCGTCCACTCGACGGTACCCTGCCCGAGCTCCGCCAGCAGCGTCTCGGCGTAGGCATGCAGCCGGGCTTCCGTGTAGCGCATGGCGGCGAACGACTTCGGGTCGTCCGGCGAGCCCCAGTTACCCTGCCCGTCGACGATCGGGTAACGGTAGGAGAAGGCCTGCGCCATGTGCACCATCGCCTCGTAGCAGGCGCTGTCGCCGTGCGGATGGTACTTGCCCAGCACGTCGCCCACGGTACGGGCGCTCTTCTTGTGCTTGGCGTTGGCCGACAGGCTGAGCTCGCTCATCGCGTAGATGATCCGCCGCTGCACGGGCTTCAGGCCGTCGGCCAGCATCGGCAGGGCGCGGTCGAGGATCACGTACATCGAGTAGTCGAGGTAGGCCTTCTCCGTGAAGGTCCGCAGTGGCCGCCGCTCGACGCCCTCGAAATTCAGGTCACCGCTCTTCATGGCACGACCTCGGCGAGATCACCCTTGGTTTCGAGCCAGCTGCGCCGGTCGGCGGCCCGCTTCTTGGCGAGCAGCATGTCCATCAGCCGGTCCGTGTCATCGGCCGCATCGACCGTGAGCTGGACGAGGCGCCGGGTCTCCGGCGCCATGGTCGTCTCGCGCAGCTGCAGCGGATTCATCTCACCGAGGCCCTTGAAGCGCGTTACCGTGATCTTGCCACGCTGATTCTCGGCACTGATGCGATCGAGAATGCCGCGCCGCTCGGCGTCATCGAGTGCGTAGTAGACGTTCTTCGCCACGTCGATCCGGTAGAGGGGCGGCATCGCCACGTAGACATGGCCGTTCTCGACGATCGGCCGGAAGTGACGCAGGAACAGCGCACACAGCAGGGTGGCGATATGCAGACCGTCGGAGTCGGCGTCCGCGAGGATGCAGATCTTGTGGTAGCGCAGGCCCTTCAGATTCGCCGAACCGGGATCGACGCCGATGGCGACCGCGATATCGTGGACTTCCTGGGAGGCAAGGATCTCACCGACATCCACTTCCCAGGTGTTGAGGATCTTGCCGCGAAGCGCCATGACCGCCTGGGTGTCGCGGTCGCGCGCCTGCTTCGCGCTGCCGCCGGCCGAGTCGCCCTCGACGAGAAAGAGCTCCCCACGCTCGGGTTCCTGTGCCGTGCAGTCTGCCAGCTTGCCGGGCAGCGCCGGGCCACTCGCGATGCGCTTGCGCACGACTTTCTGCGAGGCCTTGAGGCGCGCCTGGGCGTTGCCGATGGCGAGCTGTGCGATTTTCTCGCCCTGCTCGGCGTGCTGGTTCAGCCAGACCGCGAACGCGTCCTTGACGAGGCCCGAGACAAACGCCGCGGACTCGCGCGAGGCGAGGCGCTCCTTGGTCTGGCCGGCAAACTGCGGCTCGCGCATCCGTACCGAGAGGACGTAGGCGAGGCGATCCCAGACGTCCTCCGGCGCCAGCTTGAGGCCGCGGGGCAGCAGGTTGCGGAACTCGCAGAACTCGCGCACCGCCTCGGTGATGCCGGCCCTGAGGCCGTTGACGTGGGTGCCACCCTCGACGGTCGGAATCAGGTTGACGTAGCTCTCGCCGACCAGCTCGCCGCCGTCCGGGACCCAGCAGAAAGCCCACTCAGCGACCTCGGTGCCGCCCGTCAGGCTGGCACTGAACGGCTCGTCGGGCACCCGCTCGGCAGCGCCAAGGGCCTCGAGGAGGTAGGACGAGAGCCCCCCCGTGTACAGCCATTCCTCGTGCTCGTTGCCGGCCTCGACGTCCAGCGTGACCTTAAGACCCGGGCACAGCACGGCCTTCGCCCGCAGCGTGTGCTTCAGCTTCGCGACCGAGACCTTTTCGGAGTCGAAGTACTTCGGGTCGGGCCAGAAGCGGATCGTGGTGCCGGTCGTCTTGGCGGCCACCTTGCCAACCACGGCGAGCCGCTCGTCGATGTGGCCGTCCTTGAACGTGATGAGGTGCTCGGCGCCGTCACGGCGGACGCGGCACTCCAGTCGCGACGACAGCGCGTTGACCACCGATACGCCGACGCCGTGCAGGCCACCGGAATTCTGGTAATTGCCCTCGGAGAACTTGCCGCCGGCATGCAGGCGGGTGAGGATGAGCTCGACGCCCGGCATCTTCTCCTTCGGGTGGATGTCGACGGGCATGCCACGCCCCTCGTCAGCGACCGTGATCGAGTTGTCCTTGTGCAGGATGACGGCGATCAGCCGGCCGTGGCCGTTGAGCGCCTCGTCGACGCTGTTGTCCACCACCTCGTGCACGAGGTGGTTCGGCCGGCTCGTGTCGGTGTACATGCCCGGGCGCCGGCGCACGGGGTCGAGCCCGGAAAGAACTTCAATGTCGGAGGCGGTGTAGGTCTGACGCATCGCTCGCTTACGGCTGAGTGGTGACTGTATATATTAACAGTCAGGCGGCCGAAGTCCCAGCCGCACGCCCGACCGCCTCCCGGCCGTGCCGCGGGCGGTCGGCGGGGGCGTGAGCTTACAGCGGGGCGAGGTCCGCGAGCAGCGCCGCACGGGCGGCTCCGGCGAGCTCCGCTTCGTGGGTGTAGGCCGGGTGGTCTATCCCGAAGGCGAGCCGGGCGCCGGCGGCGAGCGCCGCGCGACGGGCTGCATCGAGCTCAAAGCGCGTGAAATGCACGGCCGAGGTCTTGGTTTCGTTCTCGCGCTCAAGGTCCTCGTCGGCGATGGCATAGACGCGCTCGGCGTCGCCCGCCACGACGTAGACGCGGTCTTCGATGCCCTTGAGGCGCATCAGCTCACGCTGGCGGACCGCCACGTCCGGGAACTCGATCAGCAGCGTCGCCTTGAAGTTGGAGCCGTCCGGGATCAGCGGGTTGTAGGCGGCCAGTTCATCGGCGATGCCGTCCGCCTCGAAAATCCGCTCGACCCGCAGCATTTCCTGGATCTGGTACTGGATCGTCAGCCGATCCTCGAACAGCAGGGTCACGTTCGGGCCAACCGCCACGGTGCGCAGCCGCTTGTGCTCGATGACCCGGGCACGAAACGCCAACCGCTCGCGGGCGTACTGCTCCAGCGGCATGAGATCGCCGGCGCTGAGGGCGCCAGTGTGACGTGAGGCATTCATCAGTTCTTCTCCGCGATTCCGTAGGCCATGCGCAGCAGCGTCAGCGGGTGACGCGGCGGCGCATCGCCGGTAATGCCGTTCTCAATCTGGTGCCCGGCCATAGGGCAATCGCTCGAGTAGAAGTCGGGCTTCGCGTTTTCGACGCGCGTCATGACGGGACGGCCGATCTTCATCGACGTCTCGTGGAATTCCTGTTTGACGGCGTAGGTGCCGTTGTGGCCGGAGCAGCGCTCAATGGTGTCCAGCGTCGTGTTCGGCACGAGCTTCAGGATATCCCGGGTCTTGAGACCGATGTTCTGCACGCGAAGATGGCAGGGCACGTGGTAGGAGACCTTGCCCAGCTCCCGCTTGAAGTCGGTATTGAGCTTGCCTTCCTTGTGGCGCAGCCACAGGTATTCGAACGGATCGTAGATGGCGGCCTTCACCTTCTGCACGCCCGCGTCGTCCGGAAACAGCAGGGGCAGCTCCTGCTTGTACATCAGCACGCAGGACGGAATGGGCGCCACGATGTCGTACCCTGCATCGACCATCCGCACGAGCTCAGGGATGTTGACGTCCTTCAGGGATTCCACGGCCTTGAGGTCGCCGAGCTCGAGCTTCGGCATACCGCAGCACTTTTCCTTGGCGGCGAGGTCAACCGGAATCCCGTTGTGCTCGAACACGGCGCGCAGGTCCGCGGCGATATCCGGTTCATTGCGGTTGCAGTAGCAGGTCGTGAAGAGGGCGACCTTGCCCTTCGTCACGCCCGCCGCCACGGCGGTCATGGCCGGCGCGCGCTCGGCCTGGTGGCGGCTGCGGTAGGTCCTGCTGTGGTACTCGGGCACGGGAGCATCGACATGCACGCCCAGGGCCTTTTCCAGCACCTTGCGCCCGACCGAGCTCTTGTTCACGGCGTTGACGATCTCGGCGACCACGGGGATGCCGGCAAGACTGCCGACGCGGTCCGTTGCCGACAGAATCTCGTCGCGCATGCGGTGCGGCATGCGTTCGTGCTTGTAGGCCTTCGCGCGCAGCATCAGGTGCGGGAAGTCGAGGTTGAACGGGTGCGGCGGCACGTACGGGCACTTCGTCATGTAGCACATGTCACACAGGTAACAGTGGTCGACGACGTCCCAGTAGGCCTTTTTGTCAACGCCATCGAGCTCGCCGGTGCTGCTTGCATCGACCGCATCGAACAGCGTCGGGAACGAGTTGCAGAGGTTGAAGCAGCGCCGGCAGCCGTGGCAGATGTCGAACACCCGCTCCAGCTCCTTGAACAGCGACCCCTCGTCGAGGAACTCCGGGTTTTTCCAGTCGAGCGCGTGCCGCGTGGGCGCTTCGAGACTGCCTTCGCGTGCGGAGGTGATCGGGGTATCACTCACGGGTGGTGACCTCGGTTGCCAGGAGCGTTACTCGGGTCCGGCGGGCACTGCACGGCCCGCCGTCGGAAAATGCAGCCGGGCCCCGGCGGGCCCGGCTATCGGCAAGGCGGGCTGAACGCCCGCCCCGCGGCTTACAGCGAGTCCAGGGCCTTCTGGAAGCGGTTGGCGTGCGAGCGCTCGGCCTTGGCCAGCGTCTCGAACCAGTCCGCGATCTCGTTGAAGCCTTCGTCACGAGCCGTCTTCGCCATGCCCGGGTACATGTCGGTGTACTCGTGCGTCTCGCCGGCGATGGCGGCCTTCAGGTTGTTGCTCGTCGAGCCGATTGGCAGCCCGGTGGCCGGGTCGCCCGACGCCTCGAGGTACTCGAGGTGGCCGTGCGCGTGGCCGGTCTCGCCCTCGGCGGTCGAACGGAACACCGTCGACACGTCGTTGTAGCCCTCAACGTCCGCCTTCGATGCGAAATAGAGGTAACGGCGGTTGGCCTGCGACTCGCCGGCGAAGGCGTCCTTCAGGTTCTGTTCGGTCTTGCTTCCCTTTAACGTCATGTCATGGCTCCTTGCGTGGTACGGGACCCTACGGGCAGCGGAACGGTCCGATTTAGAACGATTCCAGCGGGCAGAACTCTAGTCCCAAGGCGGGGTGGGGTCAACGTCAGTAGGGTGACCGCGCGGACGGCGCGCGTTGACGCTGCTTTCCGACCCCCGGTACTGTAGCGCGCTGCTGCCGTCGTCGCACACGGCGCCCCCACAGGTGACCCATGGCCAAGCCGCGTTCCGTGCCGGCCGTTGATTTCGAGCAGGCGATGGCCGAGCTGGAGGCGCTGGTCGCTAAGCTCGAGCGCGGCGACCTGCCGCTCGAGGAGTCGCTGGCCGCGTTCGAGCGGGGCGTGGCTCTGACCCGCACCTGCCAGACCGCGCTCGCCGCGGCCGAGCAGAAGGTGGAAATGCTCTCGCGCACCGGCGACGGCGACAGCGAGGCCGTGCCCTTCGCCGGCACCGCTGCACTGGACGACACGGACTGAACCGCTTGGCCGACCCCGACATTTCCCGCCGCCTCGCGCTGTGGGCGGAGCGCGTCGAGCAGGCGCTTGATCGCGCCCTGCCGCCGGCCGACACGATGCCGACCCGTCTGCACCAGGCGATGCGCTACAGCGCGCTCGGCGGCGGCAAGCGCATCCGTCCGGCGCTCGTCTACGCGTGTGGCGAGCTGCTCGGCGTGGAGCCTGCGCTGCTCGACGCCCCGGCCGCCGCCATCGAGATGATCCACGTGTACTCGCTCGTGCACGACGACCTGCCGGCCATGGACGATGACGAGTACCGGCGCGGCCGGCTGACGTGCCATCGCCGGTTCGACGAGGCGACGGCCATCCTTGCCGGCGACTCGCTGCAGGTTCTCGCCTTCGCGACGCTCGCCGGGTGCCCGGCGCCGCCCGCGCGGCGGCTGGAGATGATCGAGCTCATGGCGCGGGCGAGCGGCACCGCGGGCATGGCCGGCGGCCAGGCCATCGACCTCGACGCCGCCGGCCGCTCGCTGACCCTCGCCGAACTGGAGCACATGCACCGGCTGAAGACCGGTGAGCTGCTCAAGGCCGCGGTGCTGCTGCCGGCCGCACTGGTCGAGACGAGCAGTGCCGACCGCGCCCGCCTCGATCGGTTCGGCGCCGCGCTGGGACTCGCTTTCCAGATCGTCGACGACCTCCTGGACGTGACCGGGGATCCGGCGCTCATCGGCAAGGCGACGGGCGTGGACGAGGCGCGCGGCAAGCCCACCTACCCGGCACTGGTCGGCATCGAGGCCTCGCGCCGGCGCGCCGCCGACCTGCACGCGGAGGCGCGGGCGGAACTCGCGCCCTTTGGCAGTCGGGCGGGTCCGCTGCTTGCGCTGGCGGACTTCCTCACCGCCCGCGTCAGCTGAGCGCCGAGCAGGCCCCGCCCATTGCGAGTAGACTGAGAGGCCCATGCGAGCTGCTGATCGCTACCCCCTGCTAGACGCGATCGCCGCCCCGGCCGATCTCCGTACCCTGCCCTCAAGCCGCCTGCCGGAGGTGGCAGCGCAGCTGCGCGACTTTCTGATCGAGACGGTCAGCCAGCGCGGCGGCCACTTCGCGGCAGGTCTCGGCACCGTCGAGCTCACCCTTGCCCTCCATTACGTCTACAACACGCCGGACGACCGCCTTGTCTGGGACGTCGGGCATCAGGCCTACCCGCACAAGGTCCTCACCGGGCGGCGCGAGCGGCTGCGCACGATCAAGCACCGCGACGGGCTGGCGCCGTTTCCCTGCCGCACCGAGAGCGAATACGACACCTTCGGCGTCGGCCACTCGAGCACCTCGATTTCCGCTGCCCTCGGCATGGCGATCGCGAACCAGCAGCGGCCGGCGGGGGCTCCGCGGCGGCGCGTGGTCGCCGTGATCGGTGACGGCGCGATGAGCGCCGGCCTTGCCTTCGAGGCGCTGAATCACGCGGGCTCTCTCGACGTCGATCTGCTGGTGGTGCTGAACGACAACGACATGTCGATCTCGGAGAACGTCGGCGCGCTGTCGAACTACTTTGCCCGGGTGCTGTCCGGCCGGCTGTACTCCGGCCTGCGCGAGAGCGGCAAACGCGTGCTGCGCCGGGTGCCGGCCGCCTGGGAGCTTGCGCGACGCTCGGAAGAGCACGTCAAGGGCATGGTCCTGCCGGGCACGATGTTCGAGGAAATGGGCTTCAACTACATCGGCCCCGTCGACGGGCACGATCTTGACGCGCTGCTCGCCACCCTCGGCAATCTCCGCGACCGGCGCGGGCCGCAGTTCCTGCACGTGGTGACGCAGAAGGGGCGTGGCTACGCGCCTGCCGAGGCGGATCCCATCCGCTGGCACGGCCCGGGGCCGTTCGACCCGGCGTCCGGCATCATTCACTCCGAGAAGGCGACCGGCCCGACCTACAGCCAGGTCTTCGGTGAATGGCTCTGTGACATGGCGGAAGCCGACCCGCGCGTGGTGGGCATCACGCCGGCCATGCGCGAAGGCTCCGGCATGGTCGACTTCGAACGGCGCTTCCCGGATCGCTACTTCGACGTGGCGATTGCCGAGCAGCACGCGGTGACGTTCGCCGCGGGCCTTGCGTGCGAGGGCCTGCGCCCGGTGGTGGCGATTTACTCCACGTTCCTGCAGCGGGCGTACGACCAGCTGATCCACGACGTCGCGTTGCAGAACCTGCCCGTCACCTTCGCCATCGACCGGGCCGGCGTCGTCGGCGGCGATGGCGCGACGCATCAGGGCGCCTTCGACCTGTCGTTCATGCGCTGCATTCCGAACCTGATCGTCATGGCGCCGTCGAACGAGAACGAGTGCCGGCAGATGCTCTACACCGCCGTGATGCACGGTGGGCCCGCCGCGGTCCGCTACCCGCGCGGCACGGGTCCGGGGGTGCGGCCCGTGCAGGCCTTTACGTCGCTGCCGATCGGCAGGGCGGAGGTCGTTCGCGAAGGTCGGTCGGGGCTCGTGATTTTCTGCTTCGGCGCGCTGCTCGCGGCCTGCCAGACCGCCGCCGACGGCAGCGACGCCACGCTCGTCAACATGCGCTTCGTAAAGCCGCTCGACGAGGAGCTTGTCGTGCGGCTCGCGAGCCGCGCGGAGGCGATCGTGACG
>CAITAM010000427.1 GCA_903890265.1 uncultured Pseudomonadota bacterium
CGGGTCTTTGCGCTGATGACGCGGCTCGATGGCAGGGCCCGCCGTCTTCGCGCAGGTGAGTACGCCATCGCGCTGCCGAAGAGCCCGCGGGCGATCGCGGACCTGTTGATCGATGGCAAGGTGCTGCTGCACCCGGTGACGCTGGTGGACGGCTGGACCGTTGCCGAGTCGCTGAAAATGCTCGCCAGCCAGGACTTCCTCCGCCAGGATCTCGGCGTCGCCGACGAGGCGAGCCTGCTGGCAAGGCTCGGCCTCGGCAGCGGGCAGCCCGAGGGCCGCTTCTACCCGGACACCTACGACGTGCCGCGCGGCACCCCGGTAAGCCAGGTGCTCAAGACCGCCCACGCCAGGCTGACGGCGGTGCTGGACCTTGCCTGGGCGGAGCGCGCGCCGGGGCTCGCCGTGACGTCCGCCGACGAAGCGCTGGTGCTCGCCTCGCTGATCGAAAAGGAGACGGCCGCCCCCGAGGAGCGCGCGCTCATCAGCGCCGTGTTTCACAACCGGCTGCGCAGCGGCATGCGGCTGCAGACCGATCCGTCGGTGATCTACGGGCTCGGCGCCCGCTACGACGGCACGCTGCACCACGCCGACCTCCAGAGCGACACGCCCTACAACACCTACACGCGCACGGGCCTGCCACCGACGCCCATTGCACTGGCCGGGCGACCGTCCCTCGTCGCGGCATTGCACCCGGCGGACAGCACGGCGCTCTATTTCGTTGCCCGCGGCGACGGCAGCGGGCGGCACGTGTTTTCAGCGACCCTGGCCGAGCACAACCGGGCGGTGAGCGCCTACCTCGCGCGACTGCGCGAGGCGCGCGCCGGCGGTGCGCCGCCGTGACACCGCTGCCGGGTCGGCTCATCACGTTCGAGGGCATCGAGGGCGTCGGCAAGTCGACGCAGGTCGAGGCGGCACGCGACCTTCTCCTGCGGGCAGGTCTTCGCGTCGAAACCACCCGCGAACCCGGCGGGACGCCGCTCGCCGAGTGTCTGCGCGCCCTCGTGCTGGAACCGGGCCGCGAACCGGTCGGTGCGGCCGCGGAACTCCTCATCATGGCCGCGGCACGCGCCCAGCACACGGCCGGCCGGCTGCGGCCCCTGCTGGACCAGGGGGTGGTCGTGCTCTGCGACCGGTACCTCGACGCGAGCTACGCCTACCAGGGTGCCGGGCGTGGCATCGACGATGCCGAGATCGACACCGTGACGCGACTCGCGACCGGTGGCCTCGTACCGGACCTGACCGTGCTGCTCGACGCGCCGCCGTCGCTGGCACTCGGCCGGGCCCGCGCCCGCTCGGGCCCAGCCGACCGCATCGAGGCCGAGGCGCTCGCGTTCTTCGAGCGCGCGCGGGCGAAGTACCTCGCCCGCGCCCGAGCGGAACCCGACCGCTTCCGGGTGATCGATGCGACGCTCGAGCCCACGGTCGTGGCCGCCAAGATCGCCGCGGAACTCGGTCGGCTGCTCGGCAGGAGCCTGGCATGAGCCGGCGCAAGACCGTGGCCGACGGCGAGGGCGAG
>CAITAM010000428.1 GCA_903890265.1 uncultured Pseudomonadota bacterium
CGCGGGTCCAGGTGGCGAGGTCGAGATCCGCGCCGGCGCGAATCTCAAAGCGGATCCCGGCTTCCTGCACCCGGCGGCGCTCGCGCTTGGCCTTCTTGCGTTTCTCGGCCGTGAAGGTGGCCAGGAAGTCGTCGAAATCGGCATAGCCCGGGTTGGTCCAGTGGAACTGGCAGTCGAGGCGCGGCAGCCACTCGAGGCCGGTCAGCTCGGCAGCCTCGGTCGCCGTCGGGAACTGCACGTGCACCGAGGAGGCGCCGACGGTCTCGGCGTAGGCGACGAGCGTGCGCGCGAGCGCCGCGCGCGTGGCGGAGGCGTCCGCGGCCGGGTGCACGAGAAGCCTCGGACCGGTCGCGGGCGTGTAGGGCGTGGCGGCAATCAGCTTCGGGTAGTAGGCATCGCCGTAGCGGGCGTAGGCCTGGGCCCAGCTGAAATCAAAGACGAACTCGCCCCACGAGTGCGCCTTGGCGTAGAGCGGCACGGCACCGATCAGGCGGTTCGACTCGTCGCGCAGCGTCACGTGCGCCGGCGTCCAGCCGGTCTTGCCACCGACCCGGCCGGTCGACTCGAGCGCGGCGAGGAACTCGTGACGCAGGAACGGCACGCCGCCCTGCGCGAGCGCATTCCATTCCGCGGCAGGGACGTCCGCGATCGAGGTCGCGATCCGCGCGACCGCCAAGCTCAGTGCCCCGCGTCGAGAGACTCGAGCCAGCGATCGGCGTCGAGCGCGGCCATGCAGCCGGTGCCGGCCGAGGTCACCGCCTGGCGGTAGACGTGGTCGGCGACGTCGCCGGCGGCGAAAACCCCCGGAATGCTCGTCTGGGTCGCGAGGCCCGCGCTGCCGCCGCGGACCGCGAGGTAGCCACCGGCCATGTCGAGCTGGCCCTCGAACAGCGCCGTGTTCGGGGTGTGGCCGACCGCGATAAAGAGACCGTGCACGTCGATGTCGCGGCGGCTGCCGTCCGCGCCCGCGACCCGCACGCCGGTGACACCCGCCTCGTCACCCAGCACCTCGTCCACCGTGTGGTTCCAGACGAAGCTGACCTTGCCCGCGGCCGCGCGCTCGAACAGGCGGTCCTGCAGGATCTTCTCGCCGCGCAGGCGGTCGCGGCGGTGGATGAGCGTCACGTGCGAGGCGAGGTTGGAGAGATACAGCGCCTCCTCGATCGCGGTGTTACCGCCACCGACCACGGCGACCGGCTTGCCGCGGTAGAAAAAGCCGTCGCAGGTCGCGCAGGCCGACACGCCGCGACCGCGAAAGGCGGTTTCGGACGGGATGCCGAGGTAGCGCGCCGAGGCGCCCGTGGCGATGATCAGCGCATCACACGTGTAGTCACCGCCGTCACCGCGCAGCAGGAACGGCCGGGTGTGCAGGTCGACCGACTGCACGGTGTCGTTGACGATCTCGGTCGCGAAGCGCTCGGCGTGCGCCCGCATCCGGTCCATCAGCGCCGGGCCGAGCAGGCCGTGCGGATCGCCGGGCCAGTTGTCGACCTCGGTGGTCGTCATGAGCTGGCCGCCCACCTCCATGCCGGTGATCAGGAGCGGCGCGCGGTTGGCGCGCGCCGCGTAGACGGCCGCGGTGTAACCCGCGGGACCGGAACCGAGGATGATGAGCTTCGCGTGACGGGGGGCGGACATGGGCGCGACGGGTCTCCGGGCGGTGCGGCCTTGGGCTCAGGCCTTGGTCAGTGCCCGACATTGTAGCCAGTCGCGCCGGCGGCCGCGCCCCGTCGCGCCGGTATCTTTGAATTACAAGTAAAAGTATCCTTAGGCCGATGAAATCCGTGTGGTTCGATCTGCGTCTCCCGATCGCTGTCCCGGACAGGGGGCTGCATTGAGCGAGGTCTTGAGCAAGGGCGCGGCCGCAGGCTTTCGCCCGTCCATGGTCCGCAGCCTGCGCGAGGGTGCGCTGTGGGTGTTCGGCGCCGTGGCGCTCGTCTTCGCGCTGGCGCTTGCGAGCTTCGATCCGCAGGACCCCGGGTATTCCTACACCGGCGAACCCGGCCGCATCAGCAACCTGACGGGGCGCGCCGGGGCGTGGCTCGCGGACGTCTTCTATTTCTACTTCGGTGCACCGGCGTTTCTGTTTCCGCTGCTAATCGCGTTTGCCGGCTGGCTGCTCTTTCGCCGACCGGCGAACCCGGAGCGCGAGCATCGCTTCGCGGTGTGGCTGAAGACGGCCGGCTTCGTGCTGACGCTGGCCACGAGCTCCGGGCTTGCCACGCTACACTTCTCGGCACCGAGCTTTCCCGACACCGCGGGTGGCATCCTGGGCGACGTCGTCGGCACGGGTCTCGCCGGGGCTTTCGGCTTCCTCGGCGCGACGCTGCTCCTGCTCGGGCTGTGGTTCGCCGGCGTCTCGCTGTTCTCCGGCGTGTCGTGGCTGACCGTGATGGACGTGCTCGGCCGTGGCGTGCTGGGTGGCATTGCCCGCACGCGCGCCTTTCTCGCCACCCGCCGCGACGTCAGGGCCGGGCGCGAGAACAAGGAAGCGCGCGCCGAGTCGATCCGCGAGGAGAAGAAGAAGGCCGAGTTCCGCCCGGCGCCGCGCATCGAGGAGCCGCCGCCGGTGCTCGAGAAGAGCGAGCGCGTGCAGAAGGAAAAGCAGGTACCGCTGTTCAAGCGCAGCGGCGCGGCGAGCCTGCCGGCGCTCGAGTTGCTCGACGACCCGGGGCCGCGGGTCGCGAGCTACTCGGCAGAGGCGCTGGAGGCGATGTCGCGCCTGGTCGAGATCAAGCTCCGGGACTTCGGCGTCGAGGTCGAGGTCGTGGCGGTCCACCCGGGCCCTGTCGTCACCCGCTTCGAGCTTCGGCCGAACCCCGGCGTCAAGGTCAGCCAGATCACCAACCTGTCGAAGGATCTCGCCCGCGCCCTGTCCGCCATCAGCGTGCGGGTGGTGGAGGTCATCCCCGGCAAGTCGGTGGTGGGCCTCGAGATACCGAACGAGAAGCGCGAGATCGTCACCCTCGGCGAGATACTCAAGTCACGCGCCTACGACGACGTGGCGAGCCCGCTCGCGCTCGCGCTCGGCAAGGACATCGGTGGCAACCCGGTGGTCGCCGACCTGCAGAAGATGCCGCACCTGCTGATCGCGGGCACGACCGGCTCCGGCAAGTCGGTCGGCATCAACGCGATGGTGCTGAGCATCCTCTACAAGGCGACCGCCGAGCAGTGCCGGCTCATCATGATCGACCCGAAGATGCTGGAACTCTCCGTCTACGAGGGCATCCCGCACCTGCTCGCGCCGGTCGTGACCGACATGAAGCAGGCCGCGAACGCGCTGCGCTGGTGCGTCGCCGAGATGGAGCGGCGCTACCAGCTGATGGCAGCCCTCGGGGTACGCAACATCGGCGGCTACAACCGCAAGATCAGCGACGCGATCGAGGCGCGCAAGCCGATTCCGGATCCGATCGCGATGCAGAAGCTGCAGGCGGGCGAGGGCGGCCTCGACGCCGCGACCGGCAACGTGCCGGACTGCGTCGTGCTGCCGCACATCGTCGTGTTCATCGACGAGCTGGCCGATCTCATGATGATTGTCGGCAAGAAGGTCGAGGAGCTGATCGCGCGCCTCGCGCAGAAGGCCCGCGCCTCCGGCATCCACCTGATCCTCGCCACGCAGCGCCCCTCGGTGGACGTCATCACCGGCCTCATCAAGGCCAACATACCCACCCGCATCGCCTTCCAGGTGTCGGCGAAGGTGGACTCGCGCACGATCCTCGACCAGAGCGGCGCCGAGTCCCTGCTCGGCCACGGCGACATGCTCTACCTGCCGTCCGGCACCTCGGTGCCGACCCGGGTCCACGGCGCGTTCGTCTCCGACCAGGAAGTGCATCGGGTGGTGAGCGCGCTCAAGGAAGGGTCGCCGCCGCAGTACGTCGAAGAGATCCTCGACGGCCCGAGCGGCTCGATTCCGGGCCTCTCGGTCGATGACTCGGAGCCGGGTGGTGCGGACAGCGAGCAGGATGCGCTCTACGACGAGGCGGTGAAGATCGTCATGGAGACCCGCAAGGCGTCCGTCAGCGGCGTGCAGCGGCGCCTGAAAATCGGCTACAACCGCGCGGCCCGTCTCGTCGAGGCGATGGAGGCCGCGGGACTGGTCGGCCCGCTGCAGTCGAACGGCGCGCGCGAGCTGCTCGTGCCGCCGCGCGGAGACGGCTGATGCGCGCCATCCGGCGGGCGCTTCGCCATGCAGGGTGGGCGGGCGTGCTAGCGCTCGGCGTGGCGGGATCCGCGCGGGCGGACGACGCGACCGCCCTGCGCCGCGTCGAGGGGTATCTGGGCTCGCTCTCGAGCGTGCGCGCGCATTTCGTGCAGGATCTCGTGCAGGCCGACGGCAAGACCACCGAGCACGCCGAGGGCGTGATGAGCCTCGCCCGGCCTGGACGATTCCGCTGGGACTACGAAAAGCCCGCGAGCCTCATCGTCTCCGACGGCAAGACTCTCTGGCTCTACGACCCGGAACTCGAGCAGGTGACCGTGCGCAAGCTCGGCGAGTCGCTGAGTGAGACCCCGGCCATGCTGCTCGCCGGTACCGGCAGCGTGCACGAGGGCTACAACGTGCGGGATGGCGGCGTGGCGGACGGTCTCGCCTGGGTCGTGCTCGTGCCGAAGCAGGCCGGCAGCGACTTCAGCGAGCTCAAGCTCGGTTTCGCCGGCAGCGACCTCAGGCGCATGGAGTTTCGCACCAAGCTCAACCAGACGACCCGCATTACGCTCGACCGGGTCGAGAAGAACCTGAAGCTCGATCCCGGCCTCTTTAACTTCGTGCCCCCGCCGGGTGCGGACGTGGTCGGGGCGCCGGCGGCGACCAGGCCTTAAGACGGTGCGCCCGCTGACCTTCCGCTGGTTCTGGCTTGGCGTCGCCTGGTTCGGGGTCGGCTGCGCGCTGGTCCTGAGCCTGTGGCCGGGCGGCGTGCCGCTGCCCGTGCACGTCTGGGACAAGATCGAGCATGCCGTCGGCTACTTCCTGCTGACCGGGTGGTTTACCGGGCTCTACCGGCGCGAGCGCTACCCGCGTCTCGGGTTGGGCTGCCTGCTGCTTGGCATCCTGATCGAGCTCCTGCAGGGCCTCACGCCGACCCGCTCGATGGAGCTGGGCGATCTCGCCGCCAACGGCGTGGGTATCGTGACGGCCCTTGCTCTCGCCTACCTCGGCCTCGGCGCCTGGGCCGAGACGCTCGAGCGCGTCGTGGGCGTCGGCCCGCGTGGCCTGCCCGGCTGAGCCGGTGGCCGCGGTTCCCTACCGGCCGCTGGCCGACCGGATGCGGCCGCGCACGCTCGACGAGGTCGTCGGCCAGCGGCATCTCCTCGCGCCCGGCAAGGCGCTCAGCCGGCTGGCCGCGAGCGGGTCGCTGCACTCGATGATCTTCTGGGGTCCGCCCGGGACCGGCAAGACGACGCTGGCGCGCCTTATCGCGGCCGGATCCGGCGCCCGCTTTGCGGCGTTGTCCGCAGTGCAGGCCGGGATCAAGGACGTGCGCCAGGTGGTCGAGGAGGCCGCGGCGGCACGCGCCGGCGGCGTCAACACGGTGCTGTTTCTGGACGAGATCCACCGCTTCAACAAGGCGCAGCAGGATGCGTTCCTGCCGTACGTCGAGGACGGCACGGTGGTGTTCGTCGGCGCGACCACCGAGAACCCGTCGTTCGAGGTCAACGGCGCACTCCTGTCGCGGGCGCGCATTTACCTCCTGAAGTCGCTCGAGAGCGCCGATCTCGGCCTGCTCATCGATCGCGCGCTCGCCGACCGCGAGCGCGGCCTCGGGGCGCAGGGGCTCGCCATCGAGCCCGAGGCGCGCGAGCTCCTTGCCCGGGCGGCGGATGGGGACGCGCGTCGCTGCCTCAACTTTCTCGAGGTCGCGGCGGACCTCGCCGACGGCAGCGCGGTGCCGGCCGTGATCCGGCTCGCCGCCGTCGAGGAGATCGCGGCCGGCGGGCAGCGCCGCTTCGACAAGGGCGGCGAGGTCTTCTACGACCAGATCTCGGCGCTGCACAAGGCGGTGCGCGGCAGCCACCCGGACGGCGCCCTGTACTGGCTGTGCCGCATGCTGGACGGCGGCTGCGACCCGCTGTACGTGATCCGCCGCGCGGTGCGCATGGCGAGCGAGGACATCGGCAACGCCGATCCGCGCGCGCTGCCGCTCGTGCTCGCCGCCTGGGACGCCTACGACCGGCTGGGCAGTCCCGAGGGCGAACTCGCGCTCGCCCAGGCAATCACCTACCTCGCGGTCGCGCCGAAGAGCAACGCGGTCTACCGCGCCTACCAGGCGGCGACCGAGGAGGCCAAGGCCGGCGGCTCGCTCGAGGTGCCGTTGCACCTGCGTAACGCCCCGACCCGGCTCATGAAAGACATCGGCTACGGTGCCGGCTACCAGTACGACCACGACCAGGCGGGGGGTGTGGCGACGGGCCAAGCCTACTTTCCGGACCAGCTCGGCGAGCGACTCTATTATCATCCCGCGCCGCGGGGACTCGAAATCCGCATCGGCGAGGCGCTCACCCGGCTGCGCGCCGAGCGGGCCGCCGCCGTGCCACGACGAAAGGAAGACTGACCGTGCTAGACCCGAAACTGCTGCGCAGCGACCCTGAAGCGATCGCGGCCAACCTCGCCAAACGCGGCTTTGTGCTCGATACCGGGGCGCTCGCCGCGCTCGAGGAGCGGCGCAAGGCCGCCCAGATCCGCGCCGACGGGCTGCGCGCCGAGCGCAACGCCCGCTCGAAGGCGATCGGCCAGGCGAAGGCGAAGGGCGAGGACGTCGCGGTGCTGCTCGCCGAGGTCGACAGCCTCGGTGCCGCGCAGGCGGCCGCCGAGGCCGAGCTCGGGCACGTGCAGGCCGAGGTCGACGCGCTCGCCCTCAACCTGCCGAACACGCTGCACGAGTCGGTGCCGGTGGGCGCCGACGAGAGCGGCAACGTCGAGGTGCGCCGGCACGGCACGCCGCGCACGTTCGCCTTCACCCCGAAGGATCACGTCGCGCTCGGCGAGGCCGGTGGACTGCTCGACTTCGAGACGGCCGGGCGGCTCTCCGGGGCGCGCTTTGCGGTGCTGAAGGGCGGTCTCGCGCGCCTGCACCGCGCGCTCGCGCAGTTCATGCTCGACCTGCACACCACGGAACACGGCTACGAGGAGGCGTACGTGCCCTACCTCGTGTCGCGCCAGACGCTGACCGGCACCGGCCAGCTGCCGAAGTTCGAGCACGACCTCTTTGCGGTTGGCGGCGAGACGCCGTACTTCCTGATCCCGACCGCCGAGGTGCCGCTCACCAATCTCGTGGCGGACTCCATCGTCGATCCGGAGCGACTGCCGATGAAGCTCGTCGCGCACACGCCGTGCTTCCGGGCGGAGGCGGGCTCGCACGGTCGCGACACGCGCGGGCTCATCCGCCAGCACCAGTTCGACAAGGTCGAGCTCGTGCAGATCGTGCGGCCCGAGGACTCGTACGCGGCGCTGGAAAGCCTGACCGGCCACGCCGAGGAAGTGCTGAAGCGCCTTGAACTCCCGTATCGCGTGCTTGCCCTTTGCAGTGGCGACATCGGCTTTGCCTCGGCCAAGACCTACGACCTCGAGGTCTGGCTGCCCGGCCAGGACAAGTACCGCGAGATCTCGTCCTGCAGCAACTGCGAGACGTTCCAGGCGCGGCGGATGCAGGCGCGCTGGCGCAACCCCGCGACGGGCAAGCCGGAGCTCCTGCACACGCTGAACGGCTCGGGTGTCGCGGTCGGTCGGGCACTCGTGGCAGTTCTCGAGAACTACCAGAACGACGACGGCAGCATCACGGTACCCGCCGTCCTCGTGCCGTACATGAACGGGATGACGCGGATCGCGGCGGGGGGCTGACGCCGGGTTGCGGCGGGTCGAGGTCCCGCCGGACAATAGTAGGACGGAGAGGTGGCAGAGCGGTTGATTGCACCGGTCTTGAAAACCGGAGACCCCTCACGGGGTTCGTGGGTTCGAATCCCACCCTCTCCGCCACCCGCAATGGGAGGGGAGGGCGTTACACCGCCTTGGTCAGCGCCTCTGCCATCCGCGTTTGCCAACCAGGGCCGGTCGCCTTCCAGCGCTTCAACGTCTCTTGCGGCAGGCGCAGGGAAATGGACGTGCGCGCCTGTCCCGATTTGGGGCGACCGCGTGGCTTGACCATCTTCGCAGCGGCGGCATGGCCGAAAAGCTCAGGCAGGACGGCATCCGCCGCCTTGGCGCGGGCGAACGTCGCCTTGGTCCAGGCCGGATTCTCGACGTCGGCCTTCTCAGGGTTCGGCTTGGGCTTCACAACGGGTGACCTCACGTTTGTTCGCTCGGCGCAGACTGATCACATGGACCGTGCCGGCGCGTGGCGTGAATACCAACATATGTAGCCGCCGGCCAATGCGACCCAGCGCCTGAAATCGCCGCTCGCCGTAGTCGCGCCGGACATCTTCCAGAATCAGCGCGGTCGACCATTCGAATTCCCGCGCGAGTTCGAACGAGAGACCGCGCAGTGCCACGTTCCGCTCGCGTGTCGCTGCATCGAATGTGATTCGCACTTAAATATCGTATATACGTATATACGATAAATCAAGTCCACCACTTTTGTCCCGGAGGGCTGCCGACCATTGAGGTTCGGATCCGGGTTAGCCAGTGGCGCGCCCGTACCCACTCAACAATACCAGCGGATTGGGGGAGCACACATGCGTACTCGAATTTCAGTGGCTGTCGGAGCCGCGTCGCTGCTTGCTGCGTCGGTCGCAAACGCCACGCTTGTCTCTACCGACGGCGGCCTCGGTGTGTACGACACCGTCAACAACGTGACGTGGACGTCAGACGCCAACCTGTTCGCGACGCAGTTCGCCGCCTCCGGCGGTGCGGTCGTCAGCGCGATCATCAGCGACTGGTCGGGGCACACGTTCGCGGACGGTTACACGCTGTCGAGCAGTGACTTTCCATCTAACGGTTTTATGACCTGGTGGGGCGCGCAGGCGTGGGTCAATCACCTCAATGCCACGAAGCACGGCAACTCGACCCACTGGGCGCTGCCGACAACGGTGGACTCTGAATCGAGCGCCGGCGAGCCGGACGGTGCGCCGGGCAATCCCGCGCACTCATCGAGCCAGCTCGCCACGCTCTTTTACGGCGGTCTCGGCCAGGTGGCCGGCTACGATATTGCGACGACGCATAACGCGGCTTATGGCTTGTTCAGCCACGTGCAGTCGGATCCGTCGTCGGCGCACCCCTACTGGTCTGGTACGAAGTACTCCGCGGATCCCCAAAATGCGTGGGGCTTCCTTGCCGCTGCAGGTGCGCAGTTCCCCAACCTGTTTAAGCGCGGATTCGACCCTGCCCTGGCGGTGAGTCCCGGACAGGTCTCCGCGGTGCCGTTACCGGGCGCGGCGTGGCTGCTGGGGAGTGGACTTCTCCGTCTCGTCGGCCTTAGCCGTCGGCGTTAGGCTGTCCAACGTCGGTTGAGCGCATCACTCGGAGCGCCGCCGTGGGGCGACGTTGCCGGATGGGAAGACGCGAGCGCCCTGCGTTCCGGCCTGCCGGGCAGTCGCGCCAGACGTCTTCCGAACGCCACTCCCACTGGCACGGTCAAGCCTTGTCAGGCATCCGCAGATTCACCCGGCACTCTTTGCACCAACAAACACGGGGGGTGCCGGGCGCTTGAGTGTGTCATCCGGTGCGCACCAGGACCTGATCACCGGTACCCCCTCGCGGGGTTCACGGGCTCAAATCCCACCCGCTCCGCCACCGACGACCCGCTGGGGGCCTCCCGTCCTGGGTTGCCACGCCCGTTCGCCGGTTCGGCGGTGATCCACGGGGCGGGTCCACGCGGAACCAAAGAGAGTGACGATGTCCGACGTTCGTCATACCGCGCGTCCTGTCAAGAAAAAACGGTCGTGTTGTCATATTTCTCGGGCGCCCTGCATCCATCGAGGCGGCTTGATCGCCTTTCAGGACCCGCCACACACCGGGCCGGAAAGAACGACGGGCAGGCGGCGTGCAAGCGCTCAGTGAAGCGCGGCGCCGGGGCTTGATGTCTCGCTGGCGACGGTTGATACACACACAAATCAGGGGAACTCGGATGAACACGCACCAGGTGCGCCGCTTCGCGGCCACGGTCCTCGCCCTTTCGGCCGTGCCGGCCATGGCGCACGCCACGTCCGTTCTTGACCAGAACAACCCGGTCCAGCCGCTCTACACGTCGCTGTCGAACCTGAGCGGCGTGACCTACGAGCAGTCGGTCACCGCCGGCCTGTCGGGAGAACTGACCGGCATCGAGCTCTACACCGTCGCCTCGCCGGCCGTCAGCGACGTGGTCAGCATCCGTGTCGGCAGCACCACCGTGTACTCAGCGACCGTGTCGCTCTCGGCGTCGCTGTCATCGCCCTTCTACACCGGCACGTACATCGACGTGTCGGCGGCGAACATTTCGCTGAACGCCGGCGACTTGTTCTATATCGCCGTCACCGGCAACGGCACGGGCTCGGTGGGCGCGTCGAAGACGGTCTACAACGGTGCCGGCAGCCTGACCGAGACGGTCAGCGGCACGACCATCCCGGCCCCCCCGGGAATCAACAGCCTCGCGTTCCAGAGCTACGTGGCGCCGGTGCCCGTGCCGGCGACGGCGTGGCTGCTCGGCAGTGGCGTCATTGGCCTCGTCGGCCTCAGCCGGCGCCGCCGGACGGCCTGAGGGCCGACGGGCTCCCGGTCAGCAAGCGCCGCCCGAGAGGGCGGCGTTTTGTTTTGGGCCGGGTGTTACTACGCAGATGACCCGAAACCTATAGGACCCAACAGGCTAGGGTCCGCGGACGGAACCGAAAATCCGAATGGGGTCCGGAATCTGTAAAACCGGGGATCAGGTTGCCCAGCGCTCGTCGGATAGGGGAAGTTCGTTCAAGTTGGCGGGTGCCTCCCGCCAGCTGGGAAAGTGCCGGCATTAGTTAGAGAAAGGCACTCACTTCACGTCCCGATTCTAACTTTGAGGTCCAAGTTGTTGGTCTAAAGCGAGGTTCCGCCCCAGCGGCTCGGAGCGCCTCCGCCACCGGTCGGCTCCGAAATTTCGACACGCTTTGTAAAAGGCTCTGTCACCAAATCGTGTTGGTCCATCACAGATTCGGCGGCCGCACTATGGTTTCCTGACCGCTTTCGGGGATCGAGGCGGCCATGCGGAAGCGGGAATTCGAACGAGTTATGGCGCTGCTCGCCAAAGCGACCCCGGCGCAACTCCGGGCTGCCGAGTCGCGCCTAACGCAGCTGAATAACGCGGCGGCTGTGCTCGTAATGGCCGAGACGCGCATCACGCGCAAGAAGGCATGCCCCTACTGTTCGAGCCAAGCCTTCCATCTCTGGGGACGGACCCCGTCGGGGGTCCAACGCTACCGCTGTAGCCATTGTCGGCGGTCGTTTGGCGCCCTGACTGGCACAGCGTTCTCGCGCATCCACAACAAGGTCAAGTTGCTTGAGAACGCTATCGAGATGCGCGATTTCTGGAGTGTCCGCGAGACGGCCGAGAGACTCGGCGTCCATCGAAACACGGCGTTTCGATACCGCCACCTGATGCTGCC
>CAITAM010000429.1 GCA_903890265.1 uncultured Pseudomonadota bacterium
AGCGTGCTCTTGCCGGAACCCGACGGTCCCATGAGCGCCACGTAGTCGCCGCGCTCGATGTCGAGGTCCAGTCCCTCGAGGACGGTGAGGCGCTCGCCGCCCCGGGTGTAGACCTTGGAAAGCTGGCGGATCCGCACCAGCGGCGTGCCGCTCACGGCGCCGGCGCCTTCACGGTCACGGCCTCCCCGTCACGCAGTCCGTCGGGGGCTTTGACGACGACGAGCTCGCCGGGCTTCAGTCCGTCGAGGATGGCGACGCGCTCGCCATCCGCACCGCCGACCGACACCGCGCGCCCGGTGACCCGGCCGTTCTCGACCACGCGCACCCGGCTCGCGGCACCGCTGCCGCTCAGCGCACTGCCGGGCACGAAGGCGACCGGGTGCGGGCCGGTCGCGCTCGGCTCGCTCAGGAAGCGGACCTTCACGCCCATGTCGGGCAGGATTTTGGGATCCAGCGCGTCAAAGCCGATCCGCACCTTGACCGTCGCCTTCTGCCGGTCGGCGGCCGGCACGATCGCGATGACGTGGCCCGGCAGGGTCCAGTCCGGGTAGGCGTCGAGCACGGCCTCCACCGCCTGGCCGGCGGCGACCCGCTGGATAAAGGACTCGTTGACGTCGACCTCGATCTCGCGCGAGCTCATGTCGACGATCGTCGCGATGCCGGTCCGGGTGTAGCCGCCGCCCGCGGATATCGGCGACACCATCTCCCCGGGCTGCGCCGAGCGGGCGATCACGACGCCCGCAAACGGCGCGCGGATGACGAGGTCGTCGAGGTCCTGGCGCCGACTGCGCAGGGTAGCCGCGGCGACGCCGAGCTCGCTCTTGCTCGCCGCGAGGCGCGCCTCGAGCGCGTCGACATCGGCGCGCGAGGTATCGAGCGCGCTCTGCGAGACCAGGTGCTCGCCGATCAGCCGTTCATTGCGCTCGCGGGTGCGCTTCGCGTCGGCGAGGCGGACCTCGATCTCGGTCAGCGCGCGGCGCGCGGACTCCACCTGGCGGTGCGCGACCTCCTCGCCCTTCTGCACGGTGCTGGGGTCGAGCCGCGCCAGCACCTCGTCCCTGGCGACGCTGCGACCCTCCTCGGTCAGCACCTCCTGCACGCGTCCGGTGACCTTCGAGGCCACCGTCGCCGTGCGCCGGGCAACCACGTACCCCGAGGCATTGAGGACCGCCGTGCGGCCGGACGCCGACGGCGCCTCGACCGCCCGGGCCTCGACCACGACCGGGCGCCGGCCGACGAGACCGTAGGCGGCCGCGGCCAGGACCGCGAGCACCGGCAGGACGAGCCACCAGCGCCGGGCGGGCCGGCCGCGGCCGGCGTCGCGCGGCAGCGCAAGACTGGTCAGGGCATCGTGATCAAGCGACATCCGGGGCTCCCGAGCGGCACGTTTCAACCCGCAACGCTACCATAGGCCCCATGCTGCCCTCGCCCCTCGTCGACATCGGTATCAACCTCACGCACGACAGCTACGACCGCGACCGGGCGGACGTTCTGGGCCGCGCCGCGGCGGCGGGCGTCACCACCCTCGTCGTGACCGGGGCCGACGTCCACAGTGCCCGCGCGGCCACGGCGCTCCCGCCCGCGGCCGGCGTTCGCCTGTACTCGACCGCGGGCATCCACCCGCACCACGCGAGCGACTGCAGCCCGGCGGCAGTGAGCGAACTGCGGTCCATCGCCGGGCACCCCCGGGTGGTCGCCATCGGCGAGTGCGGCCTCGATTACTACCGCATGCTGTGCCCGCGGCCGGACCAGCTGCTCGCCTTCGAACGCCAGCTCGCCCTCGCCATCGAGCTCGGCCTGCCGCTGTTCCTGCACTGCCGCGAGGCGCACGACGACTTCGTCGCGGTGCTGGACGCGGCCGGCTCCCGCCTGCCGCCGGCGGTCGTGCACTGCTTCACCGGCAGCCGGAGCGAGGTCGAGGCGTGCGTTGCGCGCGGGCTGTACGTGGGCCAGACCGGCTTTCTCTGTGACGAGCGGCGCGGCGGCCACCTCGCCGAGGTCGCGGCCGCGATCCCGGACGACCGCCTGCTGGTCGAGACCGACGGACCGTACCTGCTGCCGCGCACGCTGCCGGTGAAGCCCAAGGACCGGCGCAACGAACCCGCCTTCCTGCCGCACGTGGTGGCGGCGGTGGCCGCGACGCGCGGCGTCACGGCCGACGCGGTGGCCCGCCTCAGCACCCGGAACGCCTGCCGGCTGTTCCGGATCGACGCCCCGGCCGGTTTCGCCGACTAGACAATGCTTTTAATAAACTACCTATATAGCTGTTTTCATTGCGATAATAATACTTCATGTAAGACATGAAGTGTCGAATCGGGCGCGCCGTGCGCACCCTACGCCCGCGCCGGCCGGGGCGCGCGGCTCAGCGCCGTCGCAGCGGACTGGGGCTCGCGGCCTCGCGGATCCGGGCAAACGGCTCGCGGTAACGCTCGACGATGCCGCTCGCCAGTTCAGGGTCGCCCTGGCCGAACTCCTGGGCCAGCGTGTCCAGCCGCGAGACGAGCGTCGGGTGCCCCTTGGGAAACTGCCCGCGGGCGGTGAAGACCACCCGCCCGAGCACCGGCACGCCGTCGCCGGCGAGCTGTTTCACCACCGCGACCCGGTCGTAGAGGGGCCCCAGCGGGTTGGCGAAGGTGGTGCGCAGCTGGCGGTCGATGACCGTCCACTCGGTCATCTGCTCGCTGCCAAAGATCAGCCCCTGCACGTCGCGCAGGTCGATGACGACGATCCCCGCCGCGTTCAGCAGCAGGAAGTCGACGTGGAACCAGCCGCCGTTGCCGTCCGGCAGCAGCACGTCCTGCAGGCGGTCGGCTGACACGGCGCGAAAGCGCTCGGCCAGTGCCCGGCGCGCCCGGTGGCGCCGGTAGGCGATCAGGCCCGCGCTCGCCGCGGCACCGGTGGCGGCGGCCAGCCCCAGCCCGCCGCCGACGGCGAGCCAGTCGTCGGTCGTCACAACAGGGCCTGGGTCAGCGCGGCCTCGGCCGGTTCGATGACCCGGAACCGCCGCGGCAGCGCGAGGAGCGCCTCGAGGGCCGGTGGGATCGGCAGCGTGAGACCGAGCAGCGGCTCGACGGTCTCCGGAAACTTGGCCGGGTGGGCCGTGCCCACCAGCACCCACGGGCCCGCCGCCCGCACCTCGGCCGGCAGCCGCTCGTAGGCTTCGGCCCCGACCGCCGTGTGCGGACACCAGACCTCGCCGAAGCGGCGGTAGTCGGTCTTGATGCGCTCGGCGATGACGGGGTCGTCGACCCAGTCGGTGCTGACGAAGCGCCTGAGCTCGCCGAGGTCCGGCACGAGGTCGCGCAGCCGTTCCATGTTGCTCGGGTTGCCGACATCCATCGCCGAGGCAATGGTGGCAACGCTCGCCCGCGGCTGCCAGTCACCGGCCGCGAAGTAATCGGGCACCGTGCGGTTGCGGTTGTGCGCGAGGTGCACGTGCCCGATCGGCAGGCCGACGGTGCGCGCCCAGATGCAGGCCAGCGCGTTGCCGAGGTTGCCGGACGGGATGACGTAGTTCGCCGGCCTGCCGGTCCGGCGAAAGACCGCGAGGCTCGACTGCGCGTAGTAGGCGGCCTGGGGCAGCAGCCGGCCGAGGTTGATGCTGTTGGCCGAGGAGAGTTCGAAGCGGCTCTTCAGGGCCTCGTTGGTGAAGGCGGCTTTGACGAGCCGCTGGCAGTCGTCGAAGCTGCCTTCGACCGACAGCGCCTGGACGTTGCCGTCCCAGCACGTCAGCTGCGCTTCCTGGCGCGGCGAGACGCGGCCCTTCGGGAACAGCACGACGACCTGGGTGCCCGGCCGGCCGTGGAAGGCGCCGGCGACCGCGCCGCCCGTGTCGCCGGACGTCGCGACGAGAATGGTCAGCGGCCGGTCGACCGAGGGGTTGAGCCGCGCGAGCGACGCGGCGAGGAAGCGCGCGCCGAAATCCTTGAAGGCGGCGGTCGGCCCGTGGAAGAGCTCGAGCACCGAGAGGTCGTGCTCGGCCGGCAGTGACTTCAGCGGCACCGGGAAGTCGAAGGCCTCGGTCGTGATCGCACCGAGTTCGGCCTCGAGCACGTCGCCGCGGAAGAACGGCGCGAGGAGCGTCGCCGCCACCGCGGGCAGCGACTCGGCGGTGCCGAAGTCGGCCGGGGCGAGGCGCGGGAAGGCTTCCGGCACGTACAGCCCGCCGTCCTCGGCGAGCCCGCGGCGCAGGGCGTCGGCCAGACCCACGGGCGGCGCCTGGCCGCGCGTGCTGCGAAAGCGCACCGCGGCCACGCTCACGGCAGCACCCGCGCGCCGTCCTGGCCGATCTGCGAGATCCAGCGGTCGGAATCGAGCCCGTGCGCGGCAAAGGCCGCGACCATGGCGTCGCGGATCGCCACCGCCGCGCCCTCCTCGCACCAGGCGAAGACCGTGGGCCCGGCACCGGAAATCGAGCAGCCGATCGCCCCGTGCGACATCGCTGCGCGCTGCACGTCGGCAAAGCCCGGGATCAGGGCCTGGCGCTGCGGCTCGATGACGACGTCGGCGAAGGCATCGCGCAGCATCGCGAGGTCGTCCGTGTAGCAGCCGGAAATGAAGCCGGCGAGGTTTGCGCACTGCCAGATCACGTCCGACAGCGACACCTGGTCCGACAGGATGCGCCGCGCTTCCTTGGTCGACAGGAACATGTGCGGGTGCACGAGCACGCAGCGCACGGTGGCCGGCACCGGAATCTGCTTGGTGCGCGGGTTGTCGATGCCGACCGTGAGCACGAGACCGCCGAACAGCGACGGGGCGATGTTGTCGACGTGCACCGAGCCGCTCGCCACGGCCTCGCCCTGCATCGCGAACTTGAGCAGTTCGAGCTTCGACAGCGGCGTCGCAAGCAGCGCGTTGCCGGCCACGACCGCCGCCACCGCGGACGCCGCGGACCCACCGAGCCCGGAGCCCAGCGGTATGCCCTTCTCGATCGACACGTCCATGCCAAAGTCAAGCCGGTGCGCCTCGACCATCGCCAGCAGCGCGCGCCCCGCGGTGTTGCGCTCGGCCTCGAGCGGCAGCGCCTCGCTGGTCCCGGTGATGGCGGTGATGCGCACCCCGGGCTCGCGGCTGCGCGCGATGCGCACGCGGTCGCCGATCGCCTCGACGGTGTGGCCGAGGATGTCGAAGCCGACGCCGACGTTGCCGACGGTGGCGGGGGCAAAAGCGGTGACGATGTCTGTCAAGATGGCTTCCTGCTCACTCAAGTTTTCGCGCCAAGGTAGGCGCACAGTCGCAAGAGGTCGGCGAACACGCCGCCCGCCGTGACTTCGGGCCCGGCACCCGGGCCCTGCACGATCAGCGGGTTCTCGCTGTAACGGCTGGTCGTGTAGCGCACTACGTTATCAGTCAGCGCGATGTTCGCAAACGCGTGGCGCCGGTCGAAGGCCGTCAGACCCACCGTCGCCCGGCCGGACGATTCGACGCGACCGACATAACGCAGCACCTTGCCGTCCTTCGCCGCCGCCTGCACGCGCTCGGCGATCGCGGCATCAAACTCCGGCAGCCGGGCCAGAAAGTCCTCGGCGCTGCCCTCGACCAGTGCCGAGGGCACGAGGCTCTCGACGTCCACGTCGTCCAGCTCAAGCTTCAGACCCATCTCGCGGCCGAGGATGATCAGCTTGCGCGCGACGTCGGTGCC
>CAITAM010000430.1 GCA_903890265.1 uncultured Pseudomonadota bacterium
ATTTCTCCGAGGTCCATTTCGACAATGTCGCGCTCGCGGAGGACGCCCTGGTCGGCAAGGAGGGCGACGGCTGGAACCAGGTCCGCGCCGAGCTCGCCTTCGAGCGCAGCGGCCCGGAGCGGCTCTATTCCAGCGTCGTGCTGTTCGATCTCTGGCTGCGCTATCTGCGCGGTGCGGGCATCAACGACGACGCCACGGCGGCCCTTGTGGGGTCGATGACGAGTCGTCTCGCGGCCTTGCGGTCGCTCTCGATCTCGATCACCGGTCAGTTGGTCCGGGGCGAGCGGCCGGAGACATTGGCAGCGCTGCTCAAGGATATCGGCACCGAGTTCGAACAGGCGGTACCGGCTCTGGTGGCCGATCATCTGGCCTCGCGGCCTGATGAGGTCGCTGACCCTGATCTTCTGGCAGCACTCGCCTATGTCGCGGCGATGAACCCGGCCTTTTCCCTGCGCGGCGGCACGCGTGAAATCCTGCGCGGCATGATCGCCCGCGGCCTTGGCCTGCGCTAGGAGGGCACCAGATGGACGATATGCTCGAAAACATGGCGGCGCGGCTGTTCGCTGACCGCTCCACCCCCGCCCTGATCCGCGCCGTTGAGGCCGGGACCGGCCGGGATCAGTTCACCGGGCTGTGGCAGGAAATCGTTGCGACAGGGCTTTGCGACTCACTCGTCGACGAAGGGAAGGGCGGCTCCGGCCTCGGGTTTGCCGAGATCCTGCCCGTGATCCTTCTGAGCGGGCGGTTCATCCTGCCCCTGGCGCTGGCGGAGACGATGGTCGCGCGGGCGCTGCTCGCGGATGCCGGCGTGAGCGTGCCTGACGGCCCCATCGTGCTGGCGACGGCGGTTTCGGCAGGTGCTGCAGACCGGATCGAAACGGGTGTAATCCCGCTCGCCGCGACGGCGGGGTTCGCTCTCATCGATGACGGCGCGGGCTGCGATCTGTTTGCGCTCAACCCCGCTGATCTGATCCGTGCACCGGGCCGGGGCAGCTTGTCGGCGCAAGTCTCCGTCGCGCGCAGCACCAGTCTCGCTCGCCTGCCGACCCCGCTGGTCTCGTTGCGGGTGGTTGCGGCGTTGCTTCATGCCGCCAAGCTATCCGGCGCGATGAAGCGGTTGCTGGCGATGACCGTCGATTACGGCAACACCCGGGTGCAATTCGGTCGGCCCATCGGCAAGTTTCAGGCGATCCAGCATCAATTGGCGGTGATGGCCGAACAGGTCAGCGCGGCGGCGATCGCGGTCGAGGCCGCAAGCCCCGAGACCGGCTATCTGCCCGATCCGCTGCGTGTTGCCGTCGCCAAGGAGCGCACCAGTTCGGCGGCTGCAATCGTCGGCGCTATTGCCCATGCTGTCCACGGCGCCATGGGTATCAGCGAGGAATACGACCTTCAGCTCTTCACGCGAAGGCTGCAGGATTGGCGGGTGGCCGACGGGTCTGAGAGTTACTGGTCCGGGCTTCTCGGTCGCGCCGTGCTGGCAGAAAAAAGCGGGTCGGTAATTGATTTTATTCGGACCCGGCTCGCGACATGACGGGACGAGCCCTGCAGATCGGGAATTGTGCGGGGCGAGCGCGTGATGTTGAATAAGAAAAAATGTTCAGGCGAGGATCAGGCAATGGCGACGCAGTCAGGCAAGACAACAGGCACACTCGATGCGATCATCATCGGTGCGGGATTTTCCGGCCTCTACCAGTTGATCTGCCTGCGTGACCGGCTCGGCCTGAACGTGCAGGTGCTGGAGACCGGCAGCGCGGTCGGCGGCACCTGGTACTGGAACCGCTACCCCGGCGCGCGCTGCGACGTCGAAAGCTATGCCTATTGCTACACCTTCTCGCCTGAATTGACTGAAGAATGGGAATGGTCGGAGCGCTATCCCGATGATGCCGAATTGCGGCGCTATCTCGATTTTGTCGCCGATCGCTTCGACCTCAAGCGCAATATCCAGTTCAACACGCGCGTGACCTCGG
>CAITAM010000431.1 GCA_903890265.1 uncultured Pseudomonadota bacterium
CGGGCCGCGGCTGCGCAGCATGCCCTGCAGAACGAGCGCAACCAGGAGGCGATCCTCAAGCTGCTGGACGAGCTCACCAGCCTTGCCGACGGGGATCTGACCGTCCAGGCGACCGTCACCGAGCACATTACCGGCGCGATCGCGGACTCCATCAACTACGCCATCGAGGCGATGCGTGAGCTCGTAACCACGATCAACGATTCGGCCATCCAGCTCGATGCGGCAGCGAAGTCGACCCAGGCTGCCGCGGCACACCTCGCGAAGGCCAGTGCGGGCCAGTCAAAGCAGGTCTCGTCCGCCACGGAATCCATCGCGGAAATGGCCGCGTCGATCGAGGAAGTCTCGGGTAATGCCGAGCGCTGCTCGGACGTTGCCCGTCACTCCGTGGATATCGCCCACAAGGGTGGCGATGCGGTGCGCCGCACGATCGATGGCATGAACACCATCCGCGAGACCATCCAGGAGACTTCGAAGCGCATCAAGCGCCTCGGCGAAAGTTCACAGGAAATCGGCAACATCGTCGAGCTCATCAACGATCTCGCCGAGCAGACCAACATTCTCGCGCTGAATGCATCCATTCAGGCATCGATGGCAGGCGAAGCCGGGCGCGGCTTTGCGGTCGTTGCCGACGAGGTACAGCGCCTCGCCGAGCGCGCGGCGGCCGCGACGAAGCAGATCGAGGTGCTGGTCCGCACCATTCAGTCCGACACGAATGAAGCCGTGGTGTCGATGGAACGAAGCACGACTGACGTCGTCGGCGGTGCACTTCTGGCGGAAAACGCCGGTGCCGCGCTCGGCGAGATAGAGCAGGTCTCGAACCAGATCGCCAATCTCGTGCAGAACATTTCCGCCAGCGCGCGCGGCCAGTCGGGCGTGGCTTCCAACATTTCGCGAAACATGCAGGTGCTGCGCGAAATCAGCACTCAGACGGCCGAGGGTACAACGGCCACGTCGCAGGCAATCGCGAAACTGTCGGACCTCTCGACCCAGCTGCGGCGCTCCGTCTCTGGCTTCCGGCTGCCCGACAGCAGTCGCAAGCCCGGTTCCGCCGCGGCCTCGCGGCCTGCGTCCGATATCGCCGCAGACGCCGTGACGAGTGCGCGTGCAGGCGCCGGAAGCAAGGTCTAAGCAGTGACGACCCTCGCCAGACAAACGCTCCAGATCGTCGCCGCAGAGCTCGGCGTGACGCTGGACGCCGCGCGTGCGGCCCTCGAGGCGGGCGCGGAGCAGCTGGACGCGAGCGCGCATTTTTCAACGTGTGCGCAGCGGATGCACGAGGTCCGGGGCGTGCTGCGCGTGGTTGAGGTCGACGGCGCGGCACTGCTTGCCGAGGAAATGGAGCACGTCGCCACGTTCCTCTTTGAAGGCGCGATCGAGGGAAAACACAATCCGGAGGGGCTCGAGGCGCTGATGCGCGCGATGGTCCAGCTGCCGGCGTACCTCGAGCGTGTCATGGGGGGCGGGCGCGACCTCGCGCTGATCCTCCTGCCATTGCTGAATGATCTGCGTGCGGTGCGTGGCTCGCCGCTGCTTTCGGAAGGTACGCTGCTGCTGCTGAACCTCCGCTCGGACAGGCAGCCGGAGCCGACCCCGCTGCGGCCTGGCGAGCCGGCGCTGACGGTGATGCAGTGGGCGCGCCGGCTGCGGCCCCGATTCCAGCTCGGCCTGCTTGGTCTGTTGCGAAACGAGAGGCCGACGCAGAATCTTCAGGTCCTCGCGATGGTCGCCGAGCGGATTGAGCACATCGCGACGCGTCAGTCGGTGTTCCAGCTCTGGTGGGTCATCGGCGCACTCACGGAAGGTCTGCTCGACGGTGGCATAGAAAGCGGGTCCACGATCAAACGACTCCTCGGCAACGCCGATCGCGAGCTAAAGCGGCTGTACGAGGAGGGCGAGAAGCGCTACGCCGAGTCGCCGCCGATCGATCTGCTGAATAATCTTCTCTATTACATCGCGCGCTCGACCTCCAATGGCCCCCGGGTCAGCGCGGTCCGGTCATCCTTCAAGTTGCAGGAGCTTCTGCCCGTCTCCGATCAGGTCGAGCAGGAGCGCGACAGTCTGTCGGCGCCGTCGATCAAGCTGATGCACACCGTTGCCGCGGCCATCAAGGAAGACCTGGCAAGGGTCAAGGACGTGCTCGATATCTTCGTGCGCAAGGGCAGCCTGCAGGTCGAGGACCTCGGTTCGCAGCTCGACATGCTCAAGAAGATCAGCGACACGCTCGGGGTGCTGGGCCTCGGGGATCTTCGGCAGCGCGTGCAGGACGAGGTTGCACGGCTGTCTGACATCGTGGCGAGCCGTGCCGTGCCGGAGGAGTCGGCACTGGTCTCGATCGCGGCGACGCTCATTAATGTCGAGGACAATCTCGACGCGCGGCTGGTCAACATGATCCGGCCGGACCAGGCCGGCGCGCCGCCTGAGGCAATCGAGGACAGCGAGTTCCGTCAGGTACGGGACGCGGTGCTCCGCGAGTGCATGGTGAACCTCTCGCGGGTGAAGGAAATAATCACGGCTGCAGTCACCGATGCGGCGGCGAGCGGTGGTCCGGACCAGGTGCCGCAGCTCCTGCGCGGCGTGCAATCCGGGCTGCTGATGCTGTCCAAGCCGCAGGCGGTCGATATCGTGGAGTCGATCGGCCGCCACGTCTCGGAATTCCTGCAGCCGAACAGCAGCCGGTCGTCGCAGCGCCTCGACCGCCTGGCGGACGCGATCGTCTCGCTCGAGTACTACATCGAGACCCTGCAGAGCGGGCGCGCCGATCCGTGGTACATGCTGGAAAACGCCGAGACCTGCCTGCGGGCGCTCGGCGACACCGCGCCCGTCGCGCCGGTCATCGAGGCGCCGCTGCCAGCGGCCGCGTCGGAGCGGACTGGCGATACGTCACTGACTGCGATCGATGCCGCGATGCAGGTCGCAAGGGGTGCCACGACCGCGAACGTCCCGGTGATCGCACTGGAGAGTGCCGGCCTTGATCCGGAGCTGGTTGCGCTCTTTGTCGAGGAGGCCCGTGAGGAAATCCAGCGCCTGCGGGAGAGTTTCCCGGCGTGGGAGGCGAACCCGGGCGACACGGACTCCCTGGCACGGCTGCGCCGGTCGTTTCACACGCTCAAGGGCAGCGGCCGCATGGTCGGCGCACGCAACATCGGCGAGTTCTCCTGGGCGATCGAGTCGCTGCTGAACCGGATCATCAGCGGCACGGTGACGCGCAACCGGGGCATGCTTGCGCTCCTGCGGGCGGCGATTGACCAGTTGCCTGCCATGGTCAGTGCGCTGGAGGCCGGCGTCACGGATTCGCCTGACGTCAGTGCCCTTGCCGCGCAGGCGGAGGCCTACGCCACGGGTCGGGCCGGGGAAGCGCCGGTGACGGCAGAGGAACCGGCCGAAGCCGCCGCCGGCCCGGTCGACGACGGCAGGACCGCCGTGCCCGTCGACGGGTCGATGGTGGCTACCGAGGTCATCCTGTCGACCGAGGCGGTACAGCCGCCACCCGTCGCGGCGAGTCGCGGCGGCGGGCTCGAGGTGCCGGGCCGTTTCGTTCGGCAGACTTCGCTGCCCGACCGCTCCGGCAGCGAGGACTCCGAGGAGAGGGCGGCGCGCGATCGCGTGCCGGTTCCGCCGCAGTCGCCAGGGGCCCGGTATATCGACATGGCGCCGCCGGTCGCCACCGAGCAGTCGGGCGCCGGGGCTGCAGACGATGCCGTCCTGCGCGACATCTACCGCAAGGAGGTCGCCGGTCACCTCGCAACGATTGCGGCCTACCTCAAGGATTGCGAAGGCCGCTTCCCGCCGTTCGCGGTGACCGACGCGCTGCATCGCTCCTGCCATACCCTCGCCGGTGCCTCGAAAATGGCCGAGGCGCGTCAGGGCATCAAGATTGCGGTGCCGCTGAATGACTACATCCGCAAGCTCTACGACCATCAACTCGGGCTGCCCGAGGGCGGCCGGCGAGCGCTCACGGATGCGGCGAATGCGATGCAGGATGTCGCGGAGCACCTGAACGAGCAGACAGCCTACTTCGCGTCGCAGGCCGATATCCTGCTCCGGCTGAAG
>CAITAM010000432.1 GCA_903890265.1 uncultured Pseudomonadota bacterium
CGACATCGCCCGGATCGAGGTGCTGAAGGGGCCGCAGGGAACCCTGTTCGGGCAGAGTTCGCTCGGCGGCAACCTGCGCCTCATCACCGTGGCACCGCGTCCCGGGGTCGACGACGCGCACTTCGGTGCGAAGCTCGGTGGCACCTCGGGTGCGGGTTCGCCGGATTACGGCGCCGACTTCGCCGGCTCGCAGACCCTGATCGACGACGCGCTGGTCGCCCGCGTGGTGGGCTTTTTCAATCACGACGGCGGATACCTCCACCGCACGGCGGTGGACCCGACGACGGGCGCGCTGCTCGCCGACGTCAGCAACTACGGGGCGGAGCACGCCTACGGCGGAACGATCGCGGTTCGCTACATCGCAAGCGACCGCCTCGACGTGCTGTTCCGCCTGATGGCGCAGGAAACCGACGAGGACGGCTGGTCGGCGCCCTACGCGCCGTTGCCCGGCTTTCGCGTCCAGTCGCTGACCATGAATCGCAGCAACGACGTGCAGGAACAGGCCCGCGATCGCTTCTACCTGCCGTCCCTGCAGCTCACCTTCAAGGGCGACGGCTACAGTGTCACGGAGTCGCTGAGCTATTTCGACCGCCGTGCGACCGAGATCGAGGACGGCAGCGAGGGCACCCGCTACCAGCTGAACGGCGACTGGGCGCAGGCACCGTCCGCCTCGAACCCCTCGCTCTTTCCGTATGCCGGCGTGGCGAACCTGACCGACGCCTGGCCCTGGTATGGCGAGATCAGCGCGCGGCGCACGACCAGCGAGACCCGCTTGAGCTTCGACCGTACCTCGTTCGGCCTCTCGGGCGTCACCGGGCTCTACCTGTCCCGCTCCTACAGCAACACCACGCTGAACTCGGGGCAGTCCTCGGTCATTCAGTCACTCGGGCTGAACACCGACCAGGGCACCACGGACAGCAATGCCTACTTCGGGGGCAGCGCGGCACCGCAGTCCTACTGCCGAACGTCGGTCGGTGACCACTCCTGCTCCACGTACGGCTCGGGTCTCGCCTGGGCGTCGTCGGCGCCGAACTACCACAAGGACTACGCGTTGTTTGGCGAGCTCTATTACGAGGTGGCCAATTTCGAGTTCACGGGGGGCGGTCGCTACTACTCGCAGACGCAGAACGGCAGTGAGTTCGAGGCGGGCGCGCTCAATTTTTCGGAGCTGAACTTCACGCTGCCGCAGACCAAGCAGACCGGATTCAACCCGAAGCTCGCGGTCAAATACACCTTCAGCCCGCACGCGATGGCCTACGCGTCCTTTTCCAAGGGTTTTCGCTCGGGCGGCGCCGGCGTGCCGCTGCCGATCGTGACGCCCGCGTCGTTTCTCAATGCGATCGGCCAGAAGGCCAACACGCCGACGACCTACAACTCCGACTTCGTCAAGAACTACGAGATCGGCAGCAAGCTCGAGCTCGCCGGCGGCGCGCTCGTGCTCACCGGCGCCCTGTTCCAGATGGACTGGACGAACATCCAGCAATCGATCATCGCGCCGGTGAGCCAGATCGCGCTGATCGCCAATTCCGGCGACGCGCGGGTGCGCGGCGGGGAGTTCGAGGCCGTCTGGAAGCCCGCGGGCTTCCTCGACCTGCACGCCGGCATCGGCTACGAGGACGCGGTCATCACGCACGGGGTGCTCTACTGGCAGCCGACCGGGTCGCGGGTCTACAACACGCCAAAGATCACGGCGAATGCGAGCGCGACGTTCACCGTGCCGGTCAACGCGCAGTTGTCCTCGTTCCTGACGCTTGACGCCAGCCATGTCGGTGACAGCGTCTCCGGCACCGCGGGCTGCCAGCTGAACCCGGGTCCCGGGCAGCTGCCGGAGTACCCGAACGGCACGGCCTTCTTCCCGTGCCCGACGCTGAACGCGAACACGACCCAGGGCTATGCGCCGGTGCGGGCGGGGTATTCGATCCTGAACACGCGCTTCGGCTTCACGTGGGGCACGGCGGAACTCGCGTTCTACGCCAGCAACCTGACCAACGCGCGGCCGAACCTCGGCGATTTCAACCCGTCGTCCTACCCGAAATACGACGTGCCGGCGCCGCCCGGGACCGGCTACCTCATTCCGCGCGTGGCAACGCTCCGGCCATTCAATGCCGGCCTGCAGTTCCGCGAGCGGTTCTGACGGGCGGCGACATGGCAGCGCGGTCCGTGACACGGCAGGCCTGCAGGCGCCGCGACTGCGTGGGAGAGCCACCCGGGGCATGGCAGGGGAGTGGTGCATCATGACAGCCGAGCGGTTGTCGGGGATCGGCAACGTCGCCGCGCCGGACGCGACGTTCAGCAACGCGGACCTGCGGCGGGCGACGTTCAGCAACGTCAACCTGTCGGTGGCGCGGCTCGATAACGTCGATCTCTCGGGCGCCACGTTGCAGAACGTGAACATGACCAACGTGGCGATCAGCCACGCCAATACCGAGGGCATGACCATCGACGGCATCCGGGTGTCGGATCTGCTCGCGGCGTTTCGGCCGGACCGGTAGCGGCCTCCCGTGGCGACCAATACGGACAGCGGCGGTGCGCTCGCCACCCGGCCGGCCCCGGTGACGATCCCGGCGGCGCTGCGGCGCGGGTTGTGGATGGTCGAGCTGCCGGTCCTCGGGCTGCTGCTCGGGCCCATCGTGGCGTACGCCGTGCTTGCCCGGTTCGGGATCGTCCTGGCACGGGGTGTCACCGAGCGCTACGCGTTCTCGCTGACCTTCGGGCTGCGCTTCATCGGGGCCTGCTCGTCTGGTCCGTGCAGGTGCCCCGCTGGCGGCTGTGGGCGTACGAGCGGGTGGACGATATCGCGACGTTGAAGCGCCGTGCCGTCGCGAGCCGCCTCGTCTGGCCCGGAGGGCATGTCGTTGAGCGGACGGAACAGGCCTCCAGGGCCGTCAGGAACCGCCTGCGGGAGCTCGAGTGGGAAAAGCGCCCCGGCCCGGGCGGGCCATGACACCGCCCCTGGGCGGGCCCGCGGCCTCGGCCGGTCGGGGGTGCCGGGCCGACGGGCGGGGCGCGGGCCTGCGCCGCCGGGCGGCGCCTCTCGTGCTCGCGCTGTCGCTCGTCGGGTCACTGGTCGGGGCACCCCCGAGGTCACTGGCCGCGTCGGCCGCGGCTCGCGCGGCGGACGCGCCGCCCGAGCGGCCGGCGGTGGTGCTGACCGACGCGGGTGCGGTGCAGGGCGAGCGCGGCGATGGCGTGGTCGTGTTCCGCGGGATTCCCTATGCCGCCGCCCCGGTCGGTGAGCGGCGCTTTAGACCGCCCGCACCCGTGCCGCGCTGGGCGGCGGTGCGTGACGCGCGGGATTTCCTGCCCGCGTGCCCGCAGCTCGTCGAGCGCGACCCCACCGAGAACAACAACTCGGTGATGGCGGAAGACTGCCTCGGGGTCAACGTTTGGACCCCGGCGGCCGACCACCGCCGGCGACCGGTCATGGTGTTCCTGCACGGCGGCGCCTACATCGAGGGCAGCACCCGCAACAGCTGGTACGACGGGGCTTCGCTCGCCCGACGCGGCGACGTCGTGGTGGTCACGCTGCAGTACCGGCTGGGGGCGCTCGGGTTTCTCGAGCTGGCCGACCTCGGCGGCCGCGACTACGCCGAGAGCGGCAACCTCGGACTCCTCGACCAGGTGGCCGCCCTACAGTGGGTCAGGCGCAACATCGGCGCGTTCGGTGGCGATGCGGCCAACGTCACGCTGTTCGGCGAGTCGGTGGGCGCGACCAGCGCGGCCATCCTGATGGCGATGCCGGCGGCCGAGGGGTTGTTCCAGAAGGTGATCCTTGAGAGCAACTCGGGCACCCGGGTGGGACACAAGAGGGCGAAGGCGAGCGAGATCGCGCGCGGCTTTCTCGCCGCGGCGCACGTGTCGACGGTGGCCGAACTCCGCCAGCTTCGCTGGCAGGACATCCGCGACGCGCAGGCGCGGTACTTCGAGTCCGCGTTCGGCGATTCGAGCTTCGGCCCGACCTTCGACGGGGTCGTCATCCCGCAGCTGCCGATGAAGGCCGTTAATGCCGGACGCGTGGCGAGGATCCCCGTGCTCATCGGCACCAACCAGGACGAGATCCGGTTCTGGAGTGAGATCGAGGAGCTGCCGCTGACCTCGAAGCCGCCGGCGAAGCTGAGGGCACAACTTGCGGCCTTCGCCGGGGACCGGGCGGACGCGATCATCGCGACCTACGCCCGCCGGCATCCGGACTACGGCGAGGCGCTGCTGCAACTGGAGACCGACGCCCTCTGGCGCCTGATGACGGTGCGCACGGCCGAGGCCCTGTGCGACCGCCAGCCCGTCTACCTGTACCTTTTCACCTACCGCTCCACGGCGCCGCAGGCGCGCTACGGCGCGGCGCATTCGATGGAGATTCCGTTCGTGTTCGGTGGCATCGACGCGCCGGATGCGATCGCCTTCACCGGCCGCTCGCCCGC
>CAITAM010000433.1 GCA_903890265.1 uncultured Pseudomonadota bacterium
AGACAGGTCATCCGGTGTCTCTCTCCCGCCGCAGGGTCCGGCCGTCGCTGCTGGCCGCCGCCGTTTCCTCGACGCTCGCCGCGAGCCTTGCCGCCTATGCCGACGGGGCGGGGCCTGTGGCGCCGGCGCCGGTACCGGCCATCAGCCTCGAGGAGGTCATCGTCACGGCGCAAAAGCACGCCGAGAACCTGCAGACCGTGCCGATCAGCATCCAGGCCATCGATTCGAAGAAGCTGGCGGAGCTGAACGTCACGAGCTTCCAGGACTACGTCCGTTACCTGCCGAGCCTCTCCGCACAGACCACCGGCCCCGGCCAGTCGCAGCTCTACATGCGTGGCATCACGAACGGCGGCGACGGCGTGCACTCCGGTCCGGCGCCGATGGTCGGCGTCTACCTCGACGAGATGCCGGTTACGACCATCTCCGAGAACCTCGACATCCACGTCTATGACATGCAGCGTGTCGAGGCGCTGTCCGGGCCGCAGGGCACGCTGTTTGGCGCGAGTTCGCTGGCCGGCACGCTCAGGATGATCACGAACAAGCCGGAGATCGGCAAAGTGTCCGGCAGCGTGGACGTGACCGGCACGTACTTCACGCCAAGCAACGATCCCGGCGGCAAGCTGGAGGCCTTCGTCAACCTGCCGATCAATGACTCGGCAGCGATTCGCCTGGTCGGCTGGACCGAGCACGACGGTGGCTACATCAACGTGGTACGCGGCTCGAAGCAGTATTTCGCGACGTCCGGCATCCCTCGCGACAACCTGAACCTCGTCGAGAATGCGTCGAACAGCGTCGACACGACGGGCGGTCGTGCCGCGCTCAAGGTCGTCCTGAACGACAACTGGACGATTTCACCGACCCTGATGGCGCAGAACCAGACCGTCCACGGGCAGTTTGCGTACACGCCGTTCGCGACGAGCGTCCAGCCGACCTACGCCGACGGCAGCACGGGGCCGGTCATGACGCTCGGCGGCACCGGCGATCTCAACACGGCACGGTATTTCCCGGAGATTCATACCGACAACTGGGTCAGCGGGGCACTGGTGGTCGAGGGCAAGATCGGTGACTTCGATCTCACCTACGCCGGTGGTTACATCAAGCGCAACGTCTACGACCACCAGGACTACTCGGATTACTCGCTCTTCTACGACGTGCAGTACGCGGCGACGCCGGGTTACTTCGGCAGCAACATGGTCGACAAGAACGGCCATCTGATCAATCCAGCGCAGGACGAGTACGGCCGCAACAATTTCACCAAGCAGTCGAACGAGATCCGGCTCGCGACCCCGACGTCGTGGCGGCTGCACGGGGTGGTGGGTGCATTCCTGCAGCGGCAGTCGGACCAGATCCGCTACGGTTACGACATCGCGGGCCTGTCGCCCTCGGTCTCGGTCGACGGGCAGCCCGGAACGCTGTGGTACCAGCGAGCGTTCAGGACCGACCGGGACACCGCTTTTTTCACCGACTGGACCTACGAGCTGACCGACAAGCTCGCGCTCACCGGTGGCGTGCGGTTCTTCCACTACGACAACACCGTTAATGGCTTCTTCGGGTTCAGCCTCAACTACCCGGGTCCGGGCTACGGTCCGTACGCCGGCGAGAACCTCTGCGTGCAGCGCGGCAGTGCCATCGATCCGAACAACACCGAGCTGCCGTGCTCGAACCTCGACTTCCGGGCGACCAAGTCGAGCGAGACGCACCGGCTTAACGCGACCTACAAGATCGATGACGATCACATGGTGTACGGCACGTGGTCGACGGGCTTCCGGCCGGGCGGCATCAACCGCATTCCGACGGCGCCACCGTTCCAGTCGGATTACCTGACCAACTTCGAGCTGGGGTCAAAGAACTCGTGGTTCGAGCGGCGACTGCGCGTCAACCTCGCCGCGTTCTACGAGCAATGGAAGGATGCCCAGTTCGGGTATTCGGGACCGCAGGGCGTCAGCATCTTCGTCAACGCCGGCAAGGCCAAGAGCGAGGGTATCGAGGGCGACGTGCACTGGCGGGCGACGCAGGGCCTGACGCTGTCCGGGTCGTTCACGCTCGACGAGGCGACCCTGCAGTCCGACGTGTGCAAGTACTCCGACCGCGCCTGTCCGGCATCGAACAATCCGCTGCTGGCGGCGTCCGGCGCGCGGCTGCCCGTGTCGTCCAAGTTCAAGGGCAACGCGATCGCGAGGTACGAGTGGTCGATCGGGGACACGCTCTGGCACACCCAGCTGGCGGCGGTCTACCAGTCGGATGCCTTCGCCTCGCTCAGGACCAGCGAGCAGCAGGTGATCGGCAAGCTGCCGGCCTACGGCACCTTCGACGGCGCGATCGGCACCTCGGTCGGGCCGTGGACGACGGAGTTCTTCATCCAGAACCTGGCCGACCGGCGCGGCGAGGTGAACCGCTACACGACCTGCGTTCCAGCAACCTGCAAGCTGATCAACGTCGTGCCGATCAAGCCGCGCCTGCTCGGCTTTGACGTGGGTTACAAGTTCTGACCCTGCGCGGGGCGGGAGCAGGCCCGGTGCCTGCCTCCCGCCTCGGCCGGCACCGGAGCCGCGCCGGGGTCCTTCGTGCCCCCGGATCACCCGTCCGCGTGCGTGCCTTTGGCACCGTGACGCGCAACGCTTGCCGCTCCGCGGCGTGTAAAAAGCCGAATCAGTCTGCCGTTGCGCGCACTCGCTGCCGCGCTAAAGATTTCCTCCAGTGAGTGGGTGCTAACCGTCATCCGTGAGCAACCGGACTGCCACGGAACGGGGACACCCTGAGTTTGACAGACGCTTTTATAAAAGCGCGACAGCACGCACGCACACAAAACACACACCGGGGACCACACAATGAAGACTTCGATAACGGCGGCCGTTGCCGCCGCCCTGCTGCTGGCGGCTACCGCCGGCCAGGCCAGCACGATCACGGCCTGGACCTTCGAGAACCTCGCGCAGGCCGTCAACAACACGCCGGCCGCGTCGACCGGCACCGGTAGCGCCAGCGCGCTCGGCATGGACGGGTACGCGACGCCGCAGGTTGGCGTCAACACGGACGACGTCCTCGCGGGCGTGGCGGCCGATACCGGCACTAACAAGATTGCGAATACGAGCAACATCTGGCGCATTCGGGCCCAGAACAGCGCCAATACTGCCAATGGCTGGTCGAGCCTGGCGCCGATCGGCACGCAGGGCGCGCAGTTCCTGACCAGCACCGCGGGCTACACCGGTATCAAGGTGACTTTCGACTGGTACGCCACCAACCAGGGTGAGGCGAAGCTCCAGTTCGAGTACACGACCGATGGCGTCAACTGGATCAACACCTCGCTCAGCGGCGGCGCCGGCACCGGCGTCTCGTTCCTGACCAACTCCGCGTCGGCCAACACGGTGAAGGGCGCCTACGTCAACATCGGCACCGCCGGGCAGAACTGGGTCACCGGTCTCTATGCCACGATCACGGACCCGAACGCGGCGAACGACGCCAACTTTGGTTTCCGGCTCGTCAATGCCGCGACGGGCACCGACAACGTCAGCGCCAAGGGCACCGCCCTCAACAACAACTCGGGCAACTGGCGTTTCGACAACGTCGTGGTCTCGGGCACGCTCGCCAGCACGCCGGTGCCGCTGCCGGCGTCGGCCTGGCTCATGGGCAGTGGCGTCCTCGGCCTCGTCGCCCTGTCGCGTCGCCGCAAGGCGTAAGTCCGACCGCGGTCGGTTGACGGAGCGCCGCGCTTCGGGCGGCGCTTTTTTTTTGGCCGTCGAACGCCGCTCCGGGGCGATCAGCGGGTCTCGCCCGCGGCTGGATTGGTCAGCCGCCAACCGGGGGCTACACTGATCCCCGTCGGCAGCCGGATCCCGCGCTGCGCAGCGCGCCTGACGAGGCCTGGAGAGCGTGTGAAGTGGGCGCTGAGCAATGAAGTGCGGCCGGTCGCGTCCTCGTCGCTGCCGCTTCGACGGGTCGCGGTGATCGGGCTCGGTAACGCGCTCGAATTTTACGATTTTCTCGTCTTCAGTTATTTCTCGATCCAGATCGGGCACGCATTCTTTCCCTCGCCGAACAGTCTGCTGCTGACGCTTGCGACCTTCGGTGCCGGTTTCGTCACCCGACCCTTGGGCGGTTGGGTGCTCGGACGCTACGGTGATCGCGTGGGGCGCAAGCCGGCGATGCTGTGGTCGTTCGGTCTGATGGGGGCCTCGATCGTGGGCCTCGCCCTGACGCCGTCGTACGCCGCGATCGGCATCGCCGCGCCAGTCCTTCTGGTGCTACTGCGGCTGGTTCAGGGCTTTGCCGTGGGTGGCGAAGTCGGGCCGTCAACCGCGTTCCTGCTCGAATCCGCGCCGGTAGAACGCCGCGGGCTCTACGTAGGCCTCCTGTGCTCGACGGTCTACCTCGCCGTGGTCGTGGCCGGCATCGCGGGCTTCACCCTGTCCACGTGGCTGAGCCCCCTCGCACTCGACCGCTACGGCTGGCGCATCGCCTTTCTCCTCGGCGCCGCGATAGTCCCGCTCGGATGGCGGCTGCGCCGCGAGTTGCCCGAGCGGCGAGCGGAACCGGAGGAGGGCGCAGAACCGCGTGGCGCGGCGCCGGTCGGACGGCGCGTCGTGATCGCGGGCGTCATGATCGTCGCGGCGACGACCGTCACGAGCTACGCAATGGGCTACATGGCGACCTACATGCAGGACACGCTTCACCTCAGCGCGCCGTTGGCGTTCGGCGAAGCGCTGCTGGAGGGCGTCGTCGTCATGACCGCCACGCTCGCGGCAGGGGCACTGTCGGATCGCGTCGGCCGCCGGCCGCTGATGCTCGGTGCGCTCGGCATGCTCCTCGTGCTCGCGGTGCCGGGCTATTGGCTGATCATCGCGATGCGCTCGGCACTCGCCGTGTACACGGTCTGCGCGGTCTTCAACGCACTCTACGGCGTGTTCTGGTCGGTTGCCGCCGTCGCGATCGTCGAATCGCTGCCGGCAAGCCGCCGCTCCGGTACCTACGGGCTGCTTTACTCGGCAACCGTTGCCGTGTTCGGCGGACTGACCCAGTTCGCGATGCAGTGGCTGATCGGTGCGACCGGCAGCCCGCTGGCGCCGGCCTGGTATCTCAGCGCGACGCTCCTCCTCGGTGCCGTCGGGATGCGGCTGCTGCCCGAGTCCGCGCCGCAGGCGGCGCGCCGAGGGGCTGCCGCGGGCGCAGTCCCTGCCAGCTAGGCACTGCCCGCGCGGTCGACCACGCGGGTGCACCACGTGCTAGGCGCCGTTGTCGCGGTTGTGCATTGGGGCGATGCCCTCCCGGACGTCGAAGACCCCGTCGCCGCGACGGACGTGCCGGCGGTGGGCGTCAGCGGTCAGTGCGGTCGAGTGGCCTTGCCGTGCACGCTGGCGATGGCGGCTGCATCCCGCGGCCGGTCGGCCCGAAACTCGCGGGCGCGCAGGACACGGACCGGCCGGACCGCTGTGGCCGGCGAAGCGTCGGCGCGTGCCACCGCTCAGGCCCCCTCGACAATGCGCAGGTCCCGTACGGCGCCGTCGCCGAGCGCGGCGAGGGCCGCCTGGTAGGCGGGACTGTCGTGCGCGGCCTGCGCTGCCTCGACATTGTCGAATTCAATCAACACGGTGCGCGCGAGGCGTCCGGCCTCGAAGGCACGCGCCGCGGTCGTGCGGGCGAGGAACCGGCCGCCCGCGGCCTCCAGCGCGGGACCGGCGAGTTTGGCGTAGGCGGCGAGCTTGTCCGGGTCGGTGACCTCAAGGTAGAAATTGATCCAGTAGGCTTTGGCCATGGCAGTCGTTGCTCCGATTAAGCGTGGTCGCGAAAGGCTCGTGGGCCGCCGTGCCGGGCGGGCCGTGCGGTTGCCCTTCCCTGGCGCTACCGCGCACCGCTGCGGGACCGGTCCGGTCGACCGAACCGCGCTGGCGGCACGTTCACTCGGGGCCGGCAGGCCGGCCGGCGACCCTCGCACTTTCATCGTAGCCTACCGAGGGCCGCGGTTCGCGTTCAACGACGGCGCCCAACCGGCGGGGGGCGAGCCGTCGGCTGCGCGTCGCACGCGGTCCGCGACGCCGCGGATGGTGGCTTGCCGGGACCGTGCGTGGTGCTATTCTCGGCCGAAACCGGGATCGTGCACCGACCGAGCTGCAGGGCAGCGCGGACCGCATCCGCCAAAAATCGGGCCGCCGACTACGGGGAGTTCCGCCATGACAGCCTTCCACTCGAGTTGCGCGCGCGGTGCGCTCCCCTGCCGCTCGCTGACGTTTCGCGCGTTGCGCTGACGTGAAGCCGGTCCGTGGCATGCGACGGGCGCAGCGCCGCCACAGTGGGCGCCCGCCGGCGTGAGTCGACGCGTCCGGAACCCGGCGCTCGCGCTGTCGAGCGAAGTGCACCTGCCCGATCGACCGTGGACCACCCTGCACGAGGGGCTGTGCGCGCTCTTTCCCCACGTCAGTGCGAGCGCCTGGGACGAACGCTTTGCCCGCGGCCGCGTGCGCGCCGCGGACAACCGAATCCTGGCCGCGGACGCGCCGTACCAGCCGGGCCTGCGGGTGCACTACTGGCGCGAGGTGCCGGACGAGGCTCCTGTCGGTGGCGAGGTCGAGGTGCTCTTTGCCGACGACGACCTGATCGTCGCCGACAAACCCGCCGGCCTGCCGGTGGCACCCACCGGACGCTGGGTCGAGCAGACGCTGCTGCGTCGCCTGCAGCGTGCGCTTGGCAATCCCGACCTCGTGCCGCTGCACCGGCTGGACCGCCACACCGCCGGCCTCGTGCTGCTGTCGGCACGGCCTGCGAGCCGCGACGCCTACTACGCGCTCTTTCGCGAGCGGCGGGTGACGAAGACCTACCACGCGCTCGCCGCCCCGCTGCCCGAGCACGCGTTCCCGCTGACGCGGTTGAGCCGCCTCGTGCCGGGCGAGCCGTTCTTTCGCATGCAGGAGGTGGCCGGTCCTGCCAACACCGAGACCCGGATTGACGTGCTCGAGCGGGGTGACGGTGCGTGGCGTTACCTGCTGTCGCCGGTGACCGGCCGCAAGCACCAGCTGCGCGTGCACATGGCGGCACTGGGCGCACCAATCCTGGGCGACCCGCTGTATCCCGTCCGCCGCTTCGTGGCCGACGCCGAGGTTCGCCTCGCGCTGCTCGCGCAGGCCGTGTCGTTTGCGGATCCGCTGTCTGCCCGACGTCGGGCTTTCACGAGCCGGTTGTCGCTACCGGATCCGCGCGATCGCTGACCGAGCCGCCGGCCTGACCTGCGCCGGCGGACCATCGGCGCGTCCGGGCTGGGGTCAGAGCCGGTGCAGGGCGCAGAGCTTGTTGCCGTCCGGATCGCGCAGGTAGGCAAGGTAGAGCCTCAGTCCCGGTCGCTCGCGCACCCCGGGCGGGTCCTCGCACGCCGTGCCGCCGGCGGCGAGCCCGGCGGCATGCCAGGCGTCGGCGGCGGCGGGCGAGGGTGCAGCGAAGCCGACCGTCGAGCCGTTGCCGGCGGTGGCAGGCTCGCCGTTGATCGGCAGGCTGACCGAGAAGATGCCGGACGCAGTGCGATAAAAGATCCGGTGACCGTCGACACTCGCCGGTGGCACGCCGAGGGTCGCGAGCAGCGCGTCGTAGAACGCCTTGGCGCGGACGAGGTCGTTCGTGCCGATCATCACGTGTGAAAACATGGGTCTTCCTCGGGCGAAGGGGGATGCGGTCGGGTGGCGCGACCGCCCGAGTGTAGCGAACGGGTGACGGCCCGTCGCCGGCTCACCACGCCCGTCCCGGGCGTCAAGTGGCTGCAACATCGGACTGCGCTAATGGCGGCCGCCCGCGGCCCCGGTCGTGACCGTCGCCGGGCGTCCTGTCGCCCCCGTCCGTCCGTTGCAGTGAGTGCCCGCGCCGATGAGTGAAACGAGCCCCGCCGCCCCGCCGCCACGCGGGCAGTCGACTGCGACGGGCTATCGCCGGGACATCGACGGCCTGCGAGCGGTCGCCGTTCTGTCGGTGGTTGCCTTTCACGCCTTTCCGGCCTGGCTGCCGGGCGGCTTCATCGGCGTCGACGTGTTTTTCGTCATCTCGGGCTACCTCATCTCGTCGATCATTCTCTGCGAGGCGGGGGCGGGTCGCTTTACGCTGACCGGCTTCTACGCGCGGCGCATCCGGCGGATCCTTCCGGCGCTGTTGACCGTGCTCATCGCCTGCCTCGGCTTTGGCTGGCTTGCGCTCCTGGCCGGCGAATACGCGCAGCTTGGCAAGCACGTCGTCGCGGGGGCGGCGTTCGTCTCCAACCTCGTGCTCTATTCGGAGTCCGGCTATTTCGATAACGCGGCCGAGACGAAGCCGCTGCTGCACCTCTGGTCGCTCGCGATCGAGGAGCAGTTCTACATCTTCTGGCCCCTGCTGCTGGCGGCCGTCGGGTCGCGTCGGCACCTGCTGCTCGGGCTCATTCTCCTGATTGGCCTGCTGTCCCTCGCGACCGGCGTGCACCTGACGACCGCCGACCCGACGGCAGCCTTCTACTGGCCGGTGGCACGCTTCTGGGAACTGATGGTGGGCGGGCTGCTCGCCTACCTGACGGTTTACCCGCCGGCGCAGCCGCGTCTGCCCCGGCACACCCTGTCGTTGCTCGGTGCGGCTCTGCTGCTGGCGGGTCTCGTGCTCATCAACAGGGGCAGTGCATTCCCGGGCTACTGGGCGCTGCTGCCGACGTTTGGCGCGTTTTTCCTGCTCGCGACGGGTCCGGAGGCCGTCGTCAACCGGCGCGTCCTGTCGCTCGGGCCGATGGTCGGTGTCGGTCTGATCAGCTACCCGCTCTACCTCTGGCACTGGCCGCTGCTGTCCTTCGCACGCATCCTCGAGTCCCAGCCGCTGGAGCGGAACCTGCGGGCGGCCGCGGTGCTGCTGGCATTCGTCTTGGCGACGCTGACGTACGTTCTGATCGAGCGGCCGCTGCGGCACCGACCGCGGGTGGTGGGCGTCTTGCTGCCCGCGATGGGCCTCGTCGCCGGCATGGGCCTCGCCCTGGTGTTCACGCAGGGTTACGGGCAGCGCCTCGGCGCTGACGTCGTCGCCCGCAGCAACAGCGGTGACGAGGAGCACAAGGTGGCGCTGACGGCGTGTCGCCGGTTTCAGCCGAGTGCGCCGCGTTTCAAGGAGGACTGCCTCGAGTACGCCATCAGTGCGACCCGGAACGTGGCCGTGTTCGGCGACAGCCACGCGATCGTCGCGGCGTGGGGGATCGCCGAGTTTCTCGCGCCGCACGGAATAGGCACCTACCTCTATTCGAAGACGGCGTGTCCCGTGCAGCTCGGCCTGCGCTACGGCTACAGCGAAGCGGACGCCGCCCAGTGCGCGAACCTGGCGGCGGACGCGGTCCGTGCGGTGGCAGCCGACCCGACCGTGCAGAAAGTCTTTATCGTCTCGCGCGGTCCGATGTACCTCGCCGGCAGTGCGCCCGGGCGCAGCGCACGCCCGTACGAGATGGTTACCGGTCCGGCCTTTCGCGAGTCGCTCGAGGCCACGGCGCACACGCTCGCGACGAGCGGGAAGCGCGTGTACTACGTGGTCGAGAACCCGGAGCTGCCGGCCTCGCCGTACGCCTGTGAGCACCGGCCGCTCAGACTGCACGCTAAGCACTGCACGGTGACGCGCGCCGAGACCGAAGCCTATCAGCGGGACTACCAGGCGGCACTGGCCGGGGTGTCGGGCGTCGCGGTGTTACACACGCTCGATGCCTTCTGTGCCACGGACCCGTGCCTCACGACGCGGGACGGCACCTACCTCTACGCCGATGCCGATCACCTGAGCGTGGCGGGCAGTCGCTACCAGGCGCAGACCGTGCTGAGTGGCGCCCTGCTGGACTGAGCGGGGCGCCGCGCCTCGTGCGCTAGCCCACGGCAGGGGCCGGCCGGCCGGCCGGCTCGGCAAGCGCGGCCACGACCTGGTCGGCGCAGCGCAGGCCGAGGAGCAGCAGCATCATGGTCGGGTTGGCGCCGCCGCCGGTCGGCAGGACGGACGTCGCCACGACGCGCGTGTTCGGAACCTCGTGCAGGCGCAGATCCCGGTCGACGACCCCCTCGGCAGGGTCGGCCGACATGCGCGTCGAGCCACCCGGGTGGTAGATGCCGCCTCCCACCTGCAAGGCCGCCTCGACCGCCTCGGCCGGCAGGCGATCGAGGCTCGCCATCCGGGCGAGCGGTGATGCCGACCAGCTGGCCTCGAACGAGGCGACGGCGCGCCAGAGCGCGGCCACGTCCGCCGCACCGACCGACCAGTCGATGGCGGCGAGCGGCAGGCCGAAGCGATCCGTGTGGTCGTCGGCCAGGGTAATGCGGTTCTCGGCCAGTGGCGCCTGCTCGATCACCATGTGCACTTCGATCGTCGCATCGTCCGGGTACAGGAGACGCCGTTCGACCGCCCGCCACCACGCCACGCGCGCGAGCCAGGGCGTCGCCTTGAGCAGCCGGCCCACCGTGGCCCACGGCGGTCGTTCACGTCGCTGCAGGTGACGGAACAGGTCGCGCAGCGCATCAAAGCCGCTCCCGGGCGGCGCGACGAACGCGACGTGTGCAAAGCACGGCGGCACCGTACGGCGATCGGGGTTGCCCTCGCCGAGTTCGAAGCGCAGGTTGCGCATCGTGCCGCCCGGGCCGAAGCGAAAGCCGACCTCGCGGTTGAGCGCGGCGGGCTCGCGCACGGACAAGGTCGCGAACGGTACGGACAGGTGATCGTGAAAATAGCGACCGAGCGTATCGCTGCGCGTCCGCAGGCAGCCACCGTTCTGCCGGTCGAGCGCGAGCAGCAGCCGTGTGGACTCGATCGCACCGGCGCAGATCAGGACTTCACGCGCGCGGATCGTGAGCCGCGAGCCGTCGGCGGCCTCGGCGACGACGTCCTGCAGTCGCCCATCCGCGACGCGAAACGTCGTCGCCGTGGCGTTCAGCCACACCGTCAGGTTCGCCGACCGCCCGACCTCGCCGGCCAGCAGGTTGTAGACGTTGCGCCGGCGAAAGGCAGGCCACTTGGCGAGCCTGGCGACGTGTGGCCGGGTCGGGTCGCCGACGAGCGGTGCGAGCTCGTAGGGCCCGTCCGGCAGGCCAAACAGGGCCTCGACCTCGGCGAGGTAAGGCGACAGCTCGTCCATGGCCAGCGGCCAGCCGGTATTGCGCAGATCGGCGCCAAGGAACGGGATCAGCGCGCCGCCCCAGCGCGTCGACGTGCCGCCGAGGCAGCGGAAGCGGCCGTGCGCCGCACCGGCGTAGATCGCGCGCCGGTGCAGCACCGCGTTCAGCGGGTGCTCATCGGCCGTCTGCTGGCGCCCGCCCGATTCGAGACAGATCACGCGCAGGCCGCGCCGGGCAAGGCGCGTGGCCACGACGAGGCCGACCGTGCCCGCCCCGATGACGACGACGTCGGCCTGCTCCGCGCACGCGCCGGCCGCGCTGAGGTCGCGGATCACGACCGGCCTCCGGCCACCGCGGCGTATTGCGCAAGACGCTCGATACGCTTCGTGCTCACGATCACCGCGCTGCCCGGCAACAGGTCGAGCGCGTCGGCGAGGATCTGCGGCACCGGCCGTGGGTGGCCGGCGCGCAGCGCCGCGGACACGTAGCCGTAGCTGATCTGCGGTGCGCGGCCGAGCGCCACGAGCGCGTCGGCCTCGCGTCCGGCGAGCGAGTTCTCGGCCTGCAGCACCGGTACGAGCGCAGGGCAGGCGCCAAGGAGCGGCAGGATCCGCGCGACGGTCGCGGCCACGCCGAAGGCGCGGACCCGACCGCCCCGCACCTCGTCCTCGAGCCAGGTACGCCACTCGTCCGCCTCGAGAAGACCCCGCTCGGCTTCGTGCAGCAGGAAGAGGTCCAGGCGCTCGCGGCGCAGGCGCTTCAGGCTGCCGTCGAGCGAGTGGCGTGCACGGGCGAGGTCAAAGCTCAGCGTCGGGCGGGCGAGACGACGCACGAGGCGGCCCGCGGCCTTGCGCAGCAGGATGCTCACCGTCGGCTGATGCTCGCCGCCCGGCGAGTACAGCCCGACCTTGGAGGTCACGGTGGCGGCCGGACGCCGTGCCAGCACCCGGCCGAGATCGCGTTCGGCCAGCCCGAAGCCGTAGTAGGGCGCGGTATCGAAGTGCGTGAAACCGTGCTCAAGGGCCGCATCGAGGAGTGACAGGCGCTGGCGCGTGGTGCCGGCCGAGAGCAGGCTCGCGGTGCCGAAAATAAAGCGCGAGCACTCAAGCGGGGTGCCGGCGAGACGGACGCTGTGCATTGCAGCGGCCCCGGTCAGTGGCCTGGACGACGCAGCACCACGAGCGGCTCAACGCCCGGCACGTCGAGCGCCGGGCCGGCCTCGAGCCACTCGCCGCCAAGCTTGGCACGTGTCTCCTCGACCTGCGGGCGGGTCACCAGCGCGAGCGTGATCGCGCTCCGCTCCGCCTCGGCCATGGTGCGGTAGCCGCGTCCGCCGGCGTAGGTCACCGAGTAGAACGGGTGCCCGGCGCGCTTGGCGAGGTAATAGAGCACCGGATCGCCGTAGATCACGTCGGTCGGCCGAGCGGTGTCGGCGAACGCCGCCGCCAGCCGCGCGTAGCGGTCGGGTGGCGTGCGCGTGGTCTCGTGCCACAGGGCGAGTGGCAGCCCGACGCTGAACGCGACGAGCGCCGCCACGCAGCCGGCGCGAAACCAGCCGCGCGCTGGCGCGAGGTAGAGCTGTTCCAGCAGGCGTACGAACAGCACCGCCACCGGCACCGCGCCCATCCACGCGTAATACACGGGGTAGCGGCCGGCCGCCAGCATGCCGTAGGGCACTAGGATGCCGGCCACGACGCACAGGCCTGCCGCGCGCCGCGCCGCGGGTGCCTTGAGCAGCGCGAACGCGGCGAGGGCAAAGCCGATCAGGAGCGCACTGCCGCGGTCCCTGGCAATGACGCGAAGCACCTCCCAGGGCATCAGCGCGTACAGCACGTCGGTAAAGCGGCCAACGGCGGCGCGGTCACGGAACACGGCAGCCTGCAGGGCGGCACCGACGATGTTGTAGCCGGAGGCGAAGGTCTGCGCGATGAAGGCCGGCAGGACGTGGTGCGCGGCGAACAGGCCCGCGAGCAGCAAGCCGCCGGTGACGCAGCCGGCGCCGACCGCCCCGAGCTCGGCGACAGACCAGCGGCCACCCGCGATCCGGGCCAGCACGAACAGCAGCACGACGTAGGGAATGGACTGCAGGCCAACCGCAAGCAGCCCGGTGCCGGCGAGGAACAGCAGGGCGCGCCGGCGGGTGGCGGATCCGCCGAGGGCGAAGGCGCGCGCGAGGAGCGCCACCACGAAGAGCGTCGCGAGGTCCGCCCGGCCGAAGCGGTACACGTAGGTGACTGCCCCGTCGGCGACGATGAGCAGCGCGATCAGTGCCTCGGCCGCGCGCGAGCGGACCCAGCCCGCCCGCCAGGCCGTGTCGGCGACGAGCAAGGCGAGCACGAGCACGAAGACATAATTGAAGCTGCGGGTCGCCACCTCGCTGAAGCCGGCGAGGCCGAGCCAGAGGTAGATGAGCAGGCTGAACAGCGGGTTGTTGGCGGCCCAGAACTCGTGCCCGGACTGGGATTGCCAGGCGGTGCTGGTCCAGCCGTGGCCGAGCCACAGGTTGACGCCGGGGTCGACCTGCATGACCTCGTCCGTCCACGGCAGCGTCGACAGGCAGGTCAGGCGATTGACCAGCAGGAACACCACGCAGAACGCGAGCGCGAGCGCGTAGAAAAGCACCGTCGCCAGCGGGCTCGCCGGCGGGGCGGGCGTTACGGGGCGGTTAGGCTCGGTCGGCATGCTTGCTCCGGGCCCGGGCAGGCGGACCTTCGCTGGTGAACCCGCCGGGCGGGCGGAGGGGGCCGCGCGCGGTGGCGGTGAGGATGCGGCGACTATGTTACGCATCCGTGAAACCGGTCCGGCCCGCGACGGTTCCGCCCGGGGTATGCTACGCCCGCCTCAACGTCCGGCGGCGGCGGTCACATCACTGACACAGGAAGGCGCTTACCTACGCCGCTCCACTCCCGCAGGGAAGGCCCGTGCCAACAGCGACCGTCTCGACCCGTGTGCCCGCCTACCTCGCGCTGAACCTCGGCTTTCTGCTGCTGGTGGTCGCGATGGCGCTGCTCGGCGGCGCCCCGAACCCGCGCCTGCCGCACATGATCCTGCTGTTCGCCGTCTGCACGACCTGGATCCTCAATTTTGACCGCCTGAACGGCCCCTACGCGCTGCTCGCGTTGTTCCAGAGCTTCTACTTCGTCTCGTTCGGCCTCCTGGACGTCACCAACCTGCTGAACGGCACCAGTGCCGAGCTCGAGAACAGCCTCTACAGTGCCACCGAGGGCGTGGTCCTGGCGGGCGCCGTGATGCTGACGCTCGGCTACCAGCTGGGTATCCGTCTCGCCACGTCCCGCCGCGGGTCGCGCGTTGCGCTCGACTGGCCGGTGCCTTCCGTGCTGACGGCCGGCCTTGTTATCTGGGCGGTCGGCACGGTGTCGATGTTCTACTGGGGCGTGTTCGTCGTAACCGACACCACGATCGAGACCACCCGTATCGCGCTCAACCGCCTCAGCCCCTACGCGATCGCCGGCAACCTCCTCGCCGGCATGCTGCAGCCGGTCGGTATCCTGCTGATTGCCTACGCGCGCCTCAAGCTGCGCTCGCCGCTGCTCCTGACCCTCGTGATCGTCATGGTGCTGATACAGGTCGTGCTGGGCTTCGTCATCAACGGCAAGTCGCAGGCCATGATCGCGGGCATCCTCGTCATCATCACCGCGATCTTCGTGGAGGGTCGGATACCCAAGGCCTGGGTGGCAGCCGGCATCCTCTTCGCCTACGTCGGCTTCCCGATTCTGCAGGCCTCGCGCGTCGAGGTCCACGGCGAGCGACAGGTTGCCCGCTCGGAGATTCTCAGCAACCTCGGCACGAACCTGATGCTCGCGATCGAGGCGAAAGCCCGTCTGTCCAAGGGCCCGGACAAGACGCAGAGCCTGCTCGAGCGCACCTCGGTGCGCGGCAGTCTGCAGATGGTCGTGGAGAACACCGGCGCGACGGTACCGTTCCAGCACGGCTACACGATGCTGCCGCTCCTCTACACGTTCATCCCGAAGCTGGTGCTGGCGGACAAGATCTCGATCCCGACTGGCCAGCTCGTGAACAAGGAATTCCACGTCTCCGAGTACGCCGACACGTACATCTCGCCGTCCATTCTCGGCGAGCTCTACTGGAACTTCGGCTGGTACGGCGTGTTCGGCGGGATGACGATCATCGGTCTTCTGGTCGGGTACCTCGGCGGCCGTTTCGACATGTCGCGGACCCCGACGGTGACCGGACTGCTGGTCCTCGTGCTCACGACCAAGCAGGTCATCGTCGCCTTCGAAGGCACCATCGCGCCGGAGTACGTGGTCTGGATGCGTCTCCTGGCCGCCGTCGGCATCCTGCACCTGCTCTTCGCGCGCGTGCCGGTGGCCGACCGGCGGGCTGCGGAGGACGGAGTCGATGCGCCCGAGCCCGCGGCAGCCGCGCCGGAGCCGACGGGCGGCGGACCCCGGCTGCCGCTCGCCGCGCCAGGGTCGCTCGGCCTGTCATCCGGCGCACCGTTTCCGAACCTCCTGCGCTAGGCGGCGGCACCCGGCGCGTCGTACCGACGCACGGCACGACCGTCAGGGCGTCGGCGGGCGCGCGGCCTGGCATTCGCAGGAGTCGGTGTCCGCCCTGTCGCAGACGCGGACCGTCTCCACGCCCGCGCCGATCTGCGGCCGGTCGACGCGGGTGCAGCGGTTGCGGTAGAGAACCGTGCGCCAGGCAATCGGCAGATCCGGCAGGCTGATGCCGCTGCGCGCGTGGCGTGCAATGCACTTCTGCCTCGCCGGTCCGCCGTCGAGATCACTGAGCGCGTTGTGATGGATGAGCGCGTTGTTGCTGAGCGGCCAGCGGTTGGGCGAGGGTCCACCGAACCACGAGGACATGATCGCGATGCCGCCGCCCTGCTGCGCGTCGGCACGGCGCACGGTGTTGTGCGCCACCGAGACCCCGTAGCCCACCGTGGGCGGGAGGGCGTCATGCCAGGGCGCGGCGGCCGTGCCGAGCGCAATGCCGGAGGCGCTGCAGTCCTGGGTCCAGTCGTACTCGCCGTCGACCAGGTTGTCGCGGATCTCGAGGAAATACTGAAAGAAGCTCTTCATCGTGCAGTCGGCGCAGGGGTGCTCCGGCATGTCCAGGTTCTGCTGGGTCAGGATGCCGTCGGTGTCGTGCTGGCGATTGGCGGCGATGACCGAGTCCGCAGTCTGTGCCCACATGCCGATGCCACCGCCGGCCGGTCGGCTGCGGTTGCTCTTCTGGCACGGCGGTGCGCGGTGCTCGAGGTCATTGCCGATGGCATAAACCTGCCAGTACTCGCGGCCGACCGCAAAGCGCGTCTGGCCGGGTACCGGGACCACGTCCCAGTCGGGCGCGACCCGGAGGATGACCCGGCCAGTGGCAGGCTCGCGACGGTAATCGGTGACGCGGCGCACCTGCCCGACGCCGGGACCGTTCGTGAGCTGGACCCAGTGGCCCCGGTAATAGGTATCGAGCGGCACCTCGCGGCCGTTCTGGCGCGGCACGAGTGAGACCGCTGCCGTGATGGAGTCCGCGCTGGCGGCGGTGGTGTCCGCAACTTCCATCAGCGCGAACGTGTTGCCGTTGTTGTCGAAGGAGATTCCGGCCCCGTCGCCGATCTTGTCGCCGGTGCAGCTCGCCTTGTTTTCAGCGACGAGCAGTTCCTCCTCCGGGCCGTTGATGCTCCAGAAGAAGGCGGCCAGCCAGCCTCGCGCCTCGTCGCCCGGGTACTGGAATTCGGTCGAGGTGCCGTCCGCCTCGTTGTGGCTGAAATCCGTGCGCAGCGACGCACCGATCTCGGTGGCGATACTCGCCGTCTTGTTCGTGCGATCGAGCAGGCTGCCGGGCTTGAAGAGGTTGTAGGCGATCACCGAATCCTCGATACCGAACGGGTAGCGCGTGTTGAAGCGATTGCCGGTCAGCTGCAGACCGCTGAAGAATGCGCCGAACAGGTTGTGGGTGATGTAGAGCCGGCGTGCGGCCAGGCCGCCGGAGCCCACCCCGGCGTAGGTGCGGTCGAAGACGTTGTCGGTGATCACGATGTCGTCGGCGCTCGCGGTAAAATCCGCGCTGTCGCCGACGTGCATGTAATCGGCACCGAGGATCAGGAACGCTGTCGAGACGTCCTTCGTCTCGTAGACGCGGCTGTCCTGGAAGCGCAGTGCCGAGACGCGGTTGCGGCCGAGCAGGGTGAAGGCCGGGCTCTGTCGTGCATCGGTCCAGCGCACGGTCCGGCGGATGATCGACTGCTCGCGGCCGGCGCCGCGCAGGTCGACACCCGGCGGTACGAGGATTCCCTCGTAGTCGATCAGTCCGGCGCGTGTCCGGCTGTTCTCGAGTTCCCAGACCCCCGCCGGAAAATAGACCTCGCCGCCACCCGCTGCGCGGGCCGCGGCGATCGCGGCCAGCACGCAGTCGCTGGCGTCGCGGCCGTCACCGGCCCTGCAGCCGCCAAAGGCGGGGTCACTGACCGCGAAGCGTCGCGGCGGCGGTGGATCCGCTCGGACCGCCAGACGCTGGCCACGCACCTCGATCCAGTTGCGACCGTCGCGACTGACGCTCACCGTGTACTGACCCGGCGCGAGGCGGGCCGGCAACGCGACGCGCGCGAGGTAAGGATCGAGCGCCGCGGCGTCGGGTGTCGCACCGGGCACCGCCTCGAGCGTCACGCTGGTCGGTCCGCTGAGCCGCACCCGGGTGAGGGCGCCGGGTGCCGCATCGAGGTTGCGGCCCACGACCTTGAGTTCACGGGCAAGCCCTGCCGTCGCCTCCGAGGCAGACACCGCGGTGGGCGAAAACCACAGCGGCCTCGCGTCGTTGATCAGGATCGGCGAGCTCCAGCCATCGGCTTCGCTGCCGACCCAGAGCGCGTACGTCGCGCCGGCACGGACAGTTGCCGGCAGGCGGACGGTGAGCGAATGGGGCACGTTGCGGGTGCTGACGACGTCGGCGAGGCCCGCCCGCTCCGGGTGCCCGGTGCTGGCCGGTGGCGGCGCCGCGGGCAGGTGCGCGGTGTCGTCGATCGCGGCGTAGGCCACGGTGTTGCCCGGCGCAAAACCGTAGCCCGGAATCAGCAGCAGGTCATCGGGCGCGGCCCGCACGGGGCTCTGCAGCGCGGGCTGGTGGTAGAGCACCGGCACCTCGGCGCGGGCCACGCCGATCGCTGCCAGGACGAGCATCAGGACGGGAAAGCAGAAGCGCACGGGCGGTCTCCGAGGTGGCCACAGCGGGGCACGGTCGGCCGGTGGGGCGGCGACGGCCGGATCGCCAGCGAGTGTCGTCCCGTCGCGCGCTGGCCTCAAGGGCCGGCGACGGACGGCGCGCCGGGCTTTGCCGTGGAAGCCGCCAGCACGGCGGGCGGGTTAAGGAACGGCCGCTCGCAGGCGTACCAGAACACCGTGGCGATGCCGAGCTGCGCGCCGATCGCGAGCGTGACGGCGGCCGCCGGCACGTGCAGGAGCCCGGCCAGCTTCGTACCGATCAGCGTGGACGTGGTCAGATTGAACTGGTGGACGAGATACAGGCTGTAGGAGATCGTGCCGAGCGCCGCCACCGGCCGCCAGATCCGCGCGCGGGTAACCGTGTCGTCGAGCGGCCGGCCGAAGTACAGCAGAAGCCCGAAGACCGACAACAGCAGGAGTTCGTGGGCGCGCTCGGGCGGCAGCCAGGACCAGTGGCCGCGCACGCCAACGATTGCCATCGCGATGAGGAGCGAGAGTGCGCCCGCATACAGGCGCGTCGCCATCCAGCGTGCCTCGGCGGTCAGGGCGAAGTAGAGGAAGGCGCCAATCGCGAAGTGCGGCCAGTACTCGGGGAAGAACCCGTGGTAGACGTCGGTACCGACCGCGGCGAGCCAGAGGACGCAGGCGCCGGTGACGAGCGCGAGGTGGGTGCGCAGCCGCGCCGGCACGAGCGCTGCGCCCACCAGGGCGAGTGCCACCACGAGGTAGAACTGCTCCTCGTAGTTGAGCGACCAGTAGGCGGCGACGAACAGGGTCGGGTTGCGGGTCGGCAGGTCCGGGTGCGGTATCAGCGTGAACCACTGCGTCAGCGTCAGGTTCTGCAGCCAGGCGAGCGGATCGGTGGACGGGCCGCTGCCGCGGCCCACGTGTGCCCGCACGACGCGCGTCGCCGCGAAAAAAAGCACGGACAGCGCGTAGGGCGGGTAGATGCGCCGGATCCGCCGCCACATGAAGTACCGGAACAGCGGCCAGGAGTCCCGGCCGCTGCGCATGGCCGCCTGCGCGGCGGCCGTGATGCAGTAGCCGCTGATGATGAAGAACACCAGCACGGCCTCGTGGCCAAACGGCAACACGTCCTGGTGCGCGAGCACCACGCAAAGCGCCGCGAGGCCACGCAGCCCGTCGAGAAAACCGTAGCGGGCAGGGTAGGGCGTGGTCTGCATGGCGGCGCGGCGACGATCGGGCCGCGGATCGTAGCCTGTCGCTGCCCGCGTCAGGTTAAGGAAATCTTACGCGCGCCGCGGTCAGACGGGCAGCCGAGCGGCTCGCCGCCGGAGCTCGCGGACCTTGGTGTTGACCAGAAACTCGTACCACGCACGCAACACCGAGAAGGTGAGTCCGGCGCGACCCTCGAGGAAGCCGAGCTTGATGAAATAGAGCCCGCAGAACACGACGAGCGGTCGCGCCGGCAGGCTGTAGAGTCCCTGCTTCATTGCCCGTCGCCTAACGAGCGGATCGGCGCTGAACAGGCCGCGCACGCCGGGCCGATCGTGTTCGCTGAGGCCGCGATAGATCAGTTCGGCCTCCATCGACGAGTAACGATTGTGCTTGTCGATCCAGGCCGTCAGGCCCTTGTTGAACGGAAAGTGGTGCAGGTGCTCCTGAAGCTCGCCGGTCTCGCCGTCCGTCTCGTACTGCTCGTTGAATTCGCGTTCGACCCAGCAGCGGCCGACGCGCGCGAGGCGCGGGAACCAGCTCGGGTAGCCGCCGCTGCCGCGGATCCACGTGCCGAAGAAAAAATCCTTGCGCCGAAAACGCAACAGGCACAGCGACGCGGGCGCGCTGGCCACGCGCGCCGCGAGCTCGCGCGCAAGCTCGGGACTCACGACCTCGTCGGCGTCGAGCATCAGCACCCACGGATTCCGCCACGGGATCTGCTGCAGACCGAAGTTGCGCTGCGCCGCGTAGTTGTCGAACGGCCGGGTCACGACCCGCGCGCCGGCGGTGGTCGCGAGTTCGACGGTGCGGTCCGTGCTGCCCGAATCCAGCACGACGATATCGTCGGACCAACGCGCCGAGGCGAGGCAGGCCTCGATGTTGACTTCCTCGTTCAGCGTCAGAATGAGAACCGATACGGTCATGCGGCAACCAGGGCTGAAAATGTACGTCGCGGCGGCATCGCGCGGGTGTAAGGCAGCTTTTGCGGGCACCCGTGGCCGGTTGGCACGGGCCCGCGAGGCGCAAGCCCCGCGACGCGGGCCGGAGCCCGCCCGCAGTATACCCGGCGGGCGCCGCTTGAGGACGCGAGTGCCGAGCCGCACCGGTCTTGCTTGTGACACCCCCGTGCCTCTGTGAGAATCCGAGGCCGACGTCAACGCCCGGGGGGATCATGGTCCAGACGTTCATTCGAGCGACGATCGGTTGCACCGCGCTGCTCGGCGTGGCGGCGGCGGGTGCCGAGGCCCCCGCGGATCTCATCTACCGCAACGGCACGATCTACACGGCCGACGCGGCCAATCACGTGGTGGAGGCACTGGCGGTGCGCGACGGCAAGGTCGCTTACGCCGGAACCGGAGCCGGCGTCGCCGCGCTGACGGGACCCGCGACCCGGGTCATTGACCTTAACGGCCGCTTCGTCATGCCGGGCCTGATCGACGGGCACCTGCACCCGCTCTCGGGTGGCGCAGGGCTCCTCAAATGCAATCTCAACTACGAGCGCCTGACCAAAGACGCGCTGCGCGAGCGACTGGCGGCGTGCATCGCGGCGAGCAGGAATCAGGAGCCGGACGGCTGGCTTGAGGTCGTCAACTGGTTCCAGGAAGGGGCGCTGCCGGCCGGTACGACCTTCAGTGCGGCCGATCTCGACAGCCTGAAGACCGCGCGTCCCATCCAGATCATGTCCTCGTTCGGTCACACGATGCTGCTCAACCGGCGCGGCATGGCGCTCGCCAAGCTCCACCGCCAGTCTGCCGACCCGGTCGGTGGCCGGATCGCGCGCGACGCGGACGGGGAACCGACCGGCATCCTCGAAGACAAGGCCTACGAGCCCGTCGTCGCCCTGCTGCCGAAGCCGACGCCGGAGACCGACCTCGCCTCCGCCCGGGCGGCGCTCGAGGCGCTGCGCCGCCAGGGCGTGACCACGTTCATGGACGCGCTGGCGACACCCGACGCACTCACTGCGTTCACGGCGCTCGCGAAGGGCGGGGAACTGACGGCGCGGGCGCACTTCGCGCCGGAGATCGCGCCGGCTGACGCGGCCGATCCGGCGGCGGCCGTCAGCCGCCTCGTGGCGCTGCGCGCGCGCTTCGACCAGGGCGCGATGGAGCGGGCACCCGGCATTACGGTTCGCAACGCGAAGTTCTTCCTCGACGGCGTCATCACAGCGCCGGCCATGACCGGGGCCATGCTCGCGCCGTACTTCGTCAACCAAGGCACCGACGCCGCACCGCGCTGGGTGCCGGGCACGTCCACGGGCCCGGCCGTGTACTTCAAGCCCGAGCCCCTCAAGGCGCTGGTGCTGGCGCTTGCCGAGGCGGGCATCGAACCGCACATGCATGCCGACGGGGATGCGGCCGTGCGTGCCGCGCTCGACGCCTACGCGGCGCTTCGCGCCACGTTCCCGCCCGAGCGGATCCGCGCGGCGATCGCGCACAACGAGAGTGTTGACCCGGCCGATTACCCGCGCTACCGCAAGCTCGACGCGATTCCCGTGCTGTCCCTGCAGTGGGGGAAGCCCGCCGCGGACACGGTCGACGGGGCGAAGGACACGCTCGGTCCGGTGCGCTGGCCGCGGATCGAACCCTCCGGCGCGCTGGCGCGGGCCGGCGCGCGGATCGCCTTTGGCAGCGACTGGCCGGTCGATCCGCTCGATGAGTGGTATGCGCTTGCCGTGGGTGTCACCCGCCGGGCAGGCCCCGCGGCGGACGGCAAGTACGCCGGTCGGCTCGGCACGGATCCCGGCCTCAGCCGCTTCGAGGTGCTGCGGGCGATCACGATCAATGCGGCCTACCAGCTGCACGAGGAGACGCGTCTCGGGTCACTCGAGCCCGGCAAGTTCGCCGACTTCGTGCTGCTCGATCGCAACGTCCTGACCGTACCGGAAGCCGACATCGCAACGACCCGTGTCGTTGCGACGGTCGTCGGCGGCAAGGCGGTCTACGATGCGAATGCCAAGCTGTAAGTCCGGCGTCGTGCGGGCCGGCGCGCCAGCCGACGCCCGCAGACCTGGCGTGGGCGCGTCGGTCCGGTCGGCACCGAGCGGCTTCGCCTTTCCGTTTTGGCCGACAATCCCGGAGTGACGACGATGTACCAGCTTTACTATGCGCCCGGCACCGCCAGTCTTGCCGTGCACTGGTTGCTCATCGAACTCGGCGTGCCGCACTCGCTGGTGGCCGTCGATCTTGAGAACAACGAACACAAATCGCCTCGCTACCTCGCCCTCAACCCGGCGGGCGTCGTGCCGACGCTCGTCATTGACGGCGTGCCGCACAGCGAGGCGGCCGCCCTCGTACTGACGCTGGCCGACCGCCACCCGCAGGCAGGTCTCGCGCCAGCGCCGGGATCGGCCGCGCGCGCCGCCTACTATCAGTGGGCGTTCTACGGCGCGAACACGCTGCAGCCGGCGTTTCGCAACTGGTTCTACCCGACGGAGGCGGCCGGCGCCGCGCACGCCGAGGCCGTCAAGGCGCAGGCCCGCGACCGCATCGAGGCGGCCTTCACGCGTATCGACGCGCATCTCACGGCCGGCGGGCCCTACGTGCTCGGCGCCGGGGTCACCGCGGTCGATTTTCTGCTCACCATGCTGATGCGCTGGTCACGGGCCATGCCGCGGCCGGCCACCGAGTGGCCGGCGATCGCGGCCTACGTGGCGCGGATGAAGCAACGCGACTCGTTCGCCGCCCTCTATGCGCGAGAGGGCCTGACCGACTGGACCTGACCGACTGGACCTGACCGACTGGACCTGACCGACCGGGCCTGTCCAACCGGACGTGACCGGTAGGGTCTGAGGACGCGGATCGGCGAACGCCGTCCGATTGACGTGTGACTCTGTGCCGCCTTGCAGGAGAAGTTCGTGATGCATCGCTTTGGTATCTCGTGGGTCGCGGCGCTGGCCGGCGGTGTCTGGTCGCTCGCCGTGTCCGCGGCGGAGCCGCAGGGCCCGGCCGCGCCGGCGGTCACGGTGGTGCATGCTGGCCGTCTCGTCAGCGGCGGCACGGTGCGCGACAACCAGCTCATCGTCATTGCCGGTAACCGCATCACGGCCGTGGGTGCGCCGGGCACGGTCACCCTACCGGCCGGCGCGAAGGACATCGACCTGTCGCGCCTCACGGTACTGCCGGGTCTGATCGACACCCACACGCATCTCTTCCTGCAGGGCGAGGACCCGGCGCAGGGCGGCTACGACGTGCAGCTTCTGAAGCAGCCGCTGGCGTTTCGTGTCGCGCGCGCGACGGTGGCCGCGCGCCGCGCGCTCGCACAGGGGTTCACCACGCTGCGCGACGTCGAGACCGAGGGCGCCGGGTACGGTGACGTCGGCATCAAGGAAGCGATCGAGCAGGGCTACCTCGCGGGGCCGAGGCTTTTCGTCTCGACACTGTCGATCTCGACCACCGGTGGCTACAACCTCGAGGGCTACGCGCCCGAGATCAGCGTGCCGAAGGGGGCGCAGCTCATCGACGGGCCGGTCGAGGCGCGCCGGGCGGCGCGCGAGCAGCTCGGTCACGGTGCTGACTGGCTCAAGGTCTACATGACCCACCGCTCGTGGCTCGACCGCGACGGCAACCTCGTCACGCAGCCGACCCTGACGGTCGAGGAGCTGAAGGCCATCGTCGATGAGGCCCACGGCTGGCAGCGGCATGTGGCCTGCCACGCGTACAACGGCATCGGCCTGCAGCGTGCCCTGGACGGCGGCTGCGACTCGATCGAGCACGGGCTTGAGCTCAGCGACGCGCAGATCGCGCAGATGAAACGGCAGGGCACGTGGTACGTGCCGACGCTGTCGGTCTACTACTACGACTGGTCGCCGGCGGACACCGAGGCCGGCCGCAAGGACCGCAAGGAAGTGGATCTGCACCGGGCGTCGTTCGCGAGGGCATTGAAGGCCGGCGTCCGAATTGCCTTTGGCACCGACGTCGGCGGTTTTCCGTGGACGGACCCGATTGCGCAGGAGTTCAGCCGGGAGGTCGAGGCGGGCATGACGCCGATGCAGGCGATTGCCTCGGCGACCACCGCCGCCGCCGAACTGCTTGGCGAAACCGGACGGCTCGGGGTCGTGGCCCCCGGCGCCTTCGCCGACCTCGTGGCGGTCGACGGCGACCCGACCGTCGACGTCACGCGCCTCGCGCACGTCTCGTTCGTCATGAAGGACGGCATCGTCTACGGTCCCCTGACCGACACGCTGCGCTAGGCCGCGGGCACCGGCGCGTGTGCGGCATCGCGGGCATGGTGGGACCCCGGGCGGACCGGGACCGGGTGGCGCGCATGAACCGCGCGCTGCACCACCGGGGACCCGACGACCAGGGTGTCTACGCCGCCGAGGAGGTGGCGCTCGGCCACACGCGTCTCGCGATCATCGACCTGTCGCCCGGCGGGCACCAGCCCATGGTCTTCGGCGACTACGTCATCACCTTCAACGGCGAGATCTACAACTTCAAGGCGCTGAAGGCAGAGCTCCCCGGACCGTTCCTGACGGCGAGCGACACCGAGGTGATCCTGCACCTCTACGCGCGCTACGGCGCGTCCTGCGTCGACCGTCTCGAGGGCATGTTCGCCTTCGTCATCTACGACCGTCGCCGGCGCGAGGTGTTCGCGGCGCGCGACCGGCTCGGCATGAAGCCGTTCTACTACACGCTGCAGGGTGACACGCTGGCCTTCGCCTCCGAGCTCAAGGCCCTGCTTCTGGACGGCGCGCCGCCGATGGACCGCACGGCGCTGCGCGACTATTTCACCTACGGCTACGTGCCGGCGCCGAAGTCCGCGTACGAGGGTATCGCCAAGCTGCCGGCGGCGCACACGCTGACCTTCCGCGCCGGGGCGCTGCACGTGGCGCGCTACTGGGAGCCGTCGGCCGCGATCCGGCATCGCGAGCCGGCCGCGGCCGTCGAGGCACTCGACGAGATCCTCGGCCGGGTGATCCGCGCGCACACGCTGGCCGACGTGCCGGTCGGGGTCTTCCTGAGCGGCGGCCTGGATTCCGCCACCCTGACGAGCTACCTCGAGCGGCCGAAGACGTTCACGCTCGGTTTCGACGTCGCGGCGCGCTCGGAAGCCGAGGCCGCGGCCGGCGTTGCGCGCCACTTCGGCACGGCCCACCGCAGCGAGGTCGCGGGAGCGGGCGACCTCGATCAGGCGCTCAGCGTCATGCCGTCGCTCTTCGACGAGCCCTTCGCCGACAGCGCCGCGTGGTCGAACTATTTGATTGCGCGCGCGGCACGGCGCGAGGTCACGGTCGCGCTGTCCGGCGAGGGCGGTGATGAGCTCTTCTGCGGTTACCCTCGCTACTGGCAGTACGATGGTCGTCGCTCGCTCTCGGCGCGGCTGCTGGCACGGTGGCTGCCGCCGCTCAGCAGCCTCGGCCAGTCGATGGAGCGGCGCGCCCACGGCGGACTCGACGGCTACGCGGCGCGCTTCTCGCAGCTGACCAGACCGCAGCTGCCGGCCCTGCTCGGTCCCGCGTACAGCCTGCCTGGCTACGACGACCTGTGGTTCTACCGCCAGCACTGGCGCGAGGACCTCGATCCGATTCAGCGCATGCGCTGGCTCGACCTGCACACGAACCTCGCCGAGGGCCTGCTGACCAAGGTCGACCGCTCGAGCATGGCCCACTCGCTCGAGGTCCGACCGCCACTGCTCGATCACCGGCTGGTGGAGTTCGCGTTGTCGGTGGACCCGGCGCTTTGGGTCGATCGGGCCCGCGGCGAGGGCAAGGGGCTCCTGCGCCGCCTCATGGGACCGCGACTGCCGCCGGGTCACCTCAGCCGGCCCAAGTCGGGCTTCGGTCTGCCGGTGCGGCGCTGGATCCGCGCCAACCCCGCGCTCGTGGCCGGGGCGAGCGACCGCCTCTTGGCCGCCGGCGTGCTGCGCCGGCCGATCCCCGCGGACTTTCGCCGCACCTTCGCGCTCCTGTCATTCGATCGCTGGTGGAGCGCGGCGGGCGCGGGTCCCTAGGCGCCCTCGCCGGTTGGGCGGGTCGCGATCCGCTATGATCGAGCGATGCGCAAGGAATACGAACGGCTGAAGCGGCGGCCTTTCCTGATGCCGGTCTGGCTGACGGTGGTCGGTGCCGTGGTGCTCGTTGGCGCGGGCCTGTGGACGGTGCTCGCCGCGTCGACCACCCTCGTCGTCGTCGTGCCGGCCGAGAGTCCGGAGCGGGCCCGGGTGGTGGCGGGCTACCTCGTCAGCGGCGGACGCGAGGCTGGGCGGGTGCCGGAGGCCGTGGTCGCCGCCGACTCCGCCGCGGCGCGCGCGTACGCCGAGCGGCTCGGTGCGGCCCTCGGTCTCGCGCCGGTCTTCGCCCCGTCAGGGGATCCCGGTGCGCTGGTGGCTCTCCTGGTCGGCCGGCACCGCGGCGGGCACGTGATCCTCGCCGCGGAACCCGCGGACCTGAAGTCCACGCTCGCCCGCCTCGGGGTCGCGGACGCGGAGGTGCCGTCACCCGGCGAGGTGGCGCTCGTCGCGGTTCCGCGCTTTTCGCGCCCGGCCGGGCTGCGCCTGACCGTGCCCTGAGCCACCGCGGCTTGCAAGGCCGCAGCCGGGTGTTAAACTCCCGCGCTTAAATCGTGGGGCGGTAGCTCAGCTGGGAGAGCGTCGCGTTCGCAATGCGAAGGTCGGGAGTTCGATCCTCCTCCGCTCCACCATTTTTCGTTCCGCGGGCGGTCGCCGGCGGCCCGAACCGGCCGACGCGCCGGGCCGGCCGGGCGCTGCGATGGGAACGTCCCGACGAGACCCGTACCGTCCTCGATAGCGATGCCCCGGTAGCTCAGTGGATAGAGCGGCCGCCTCCTAAGCGGCAGGTCGCAGGTTCAACTCCTGTCCGGGGCGCCATCCCTCCCTTCCTCCGCCGACCCGTCGGCCGGTCGCCCGCCTGTCGACCGCCTTTACGTCCGGCCGTGCGCTCATCCCGGTCGTTCACGCTAAGGGACTGATTGTGCACTGCTCTGTTGTCGTGGCCCGGAACTTGCTTCACCGAGCGGGCGGGTACGGATCAGCGACGGAAGCAACCAGATGTCGAATGGCGTGACGGAGCTTGGAGTGAGGAGCGGGCTGCCGACGGGCGCCGAGCGGCGCCGCCCCACGGAGCGGCGGCGGCATTTTGTCTGGTCGCTCTTCTACGGTGGCTTCCGTCCGCGCCGGCGCAACGGCCGGCGGGCGGAGGATCAGCACCGGCCGATCGTCGACTGGCACAGTCCGGAGCTCCTGTTCAGCTCCGTGGGGCTCCTCGTCCTCAGTCTGTGCGACGCGGCGCTGACGCTCGTGCTGCTCCAGCACGGCGCGAACGAGGCGAACCCCGTGATGGCGCTGGTGGTCGACGGCGACATGGCCCGTTTTGCGCTCGTCAAGCTCGCGCTGACCGGCGGC
>CAITAM010000434.1 GCA_903890265.1 uncultured Pseudomonadota bacterium
AGTAAGCGCGCGCTGCGTCCCCTAGGCGCAGTACCGTGTCCGTACGGATCAGCCGCGGCGCCCTTTCGGGCGCCGCGTTCGTTTTACGGACCCGCTCGGGTGCGCGCGCCCGCCAGACCGTCGAGAGCGCGGCAGGGCGCGCCCGCCGATCGGAGCGCGAGTGGCAGGCCCATGCCTGAATTGCCCGAGGTAGAAACCACGCGTCGCGGAATCGCCGTGGCCGTCACCGGCCAGACGATTCTGACGGTGCGGGTGCGCGAGCGGCGCCTGCGGTGGAGCGTCGCGCCGTCCTTCGAGCGCGAGGTGGCAGGCCAGGCGGTAACGGCCGTGCTCCGCCGCGCCAAGTACCTGCTGCTCGTGCTCGAACGAGGCACGGTGCTTGTCCACCTCGGCATGTCCGGCAGCCTGCGGCTCGTTGCACCCGACGCCAATTACAAAACGCACGACCACGTCGAGTTCGTTTTGGGCAACGGCCTCGCGCTGCGCTTCAACGATCCGCGCCGCTTTGGCAGCCTGCATTTCATCAGCGGCGACGTGCACCTGCACCCCCTGCTGGCAGACCTCGGTCCCGAACCGCTGGCGAGCGACTTCACCGGGCCTTACCTGCATGGCCGATCGCGGCACCGGCGCATCGCGATCAAACAGTTCATCATGGACGGGCACGTGGTGGTCGGCGTGGGCAATATCTACGCGTCGGAGGCACTGTTTCGCGCCGGCATCCGCCCGGGGCGCGCCGCAGGCAGGCTGAGCGTCGCCGACAGCGAGCGGCTGGTGGGGGCGATCCGCGCGGTGCTGGGTGCCGCGATCGAGTCGGGCGGTACCACGCTTCGCGATTACGTCAACGCGGATGGCTTGCCCGGCTATTTCCGCCAGCGGCTGTACGTTTACGAGCGGGCGGGCGAGGCCTGCCGTACCTGCCAGACGCCGATCCGCTCGCGGGTGCAGGGCGGTCGCGCAACCTACTGGTGCCCGACCTGCCAGCGCTGAGCGAGACGCCGCTTCAGTAGACCAGTCCGACGCCCGCGCCGCGCGGGTCGGCGGCCGCCTCGATCGCCCCGGTCGCGTAGTCCCACGTAATGACCTGCAGATTGCCGCGCAGCGACCACTCCTTGAGGTTGTGACCGAGCGCGCGAAGACCCGCGATTTCCGTGTCGGTGAGCGCTCCCGGCTCGTACATCAGCTGGTCGGGAAGGTACTGGTGGTGCAGCCGCCGCTTGGCGACCACGGTGGCGGCGGACTCGCCGTCCAGCCAGCCGAGCACGCCCTGCGTGACCATACTGATGATCGTGCTGCCGCCAGGTGTGCCGATGATCAGCAGCCCCTTGTCGCTTTCGACGAACGTCGGCGTCATCGACGACAGCGAACGCTTGCCCGGCGCGATCGCGTTGGCATCGGCACCCACGAGGTTAAAGGCATTGGGCACACCGGTCGCGACGGAAAAGTCGTCCATGGTGTCGTTGAGAAAGACTCCAGTCCCCGGCGCCACCCAGCCGCTGCCGAACCAGAGGTTGATCGAGATCGTCGCCGCGACTCGATTGCCTTCCCGGTCCAGCACCGAAAAATGCGTCGTGGTCGGTCCGTCCCCGACTGCTGCGGCGATGGGCCGCAGCGTCGCTGACGGCGTTGCCCGGTCAGGGCGGATCGACGCACGCTGGCCGGCGGCGTAGAGCGGGCTCGTCAGCTCGGCCACAGGCACCGCGACGAAGTCGGGATCGCCGAGGTATTCCGCCCGGTCGCGGTACGCGTGGCGCATGGCCTCGACCAGAAGATGCTTTGCCGTGACCGACGTCTGTGCCGCGAGATCGTAGCCGGCGAGGATGTTCAGCGTATCGAGCAGCACGACGCCGCCCGCGGACGGCGGCGGCGCGGTCACGATCCGCGCGCCGCGGTAGTTACCGACGAGCGGCTCGCGCTCAACGACCTTGTAGGCAGCGAGATCGGCCTCGGTCCAGATGCCACCGGCCTTGCGCACCTCGGCGACCAGCGAGGACGCGAAGCGCCCGTGATAGAACGCCTCGCCGCCGCCGTCGGCAAGGACCTGCAGCGTCCTTGCCAGTTCCGGCTGGCGGATGATGGTGCCGATCTCGGGTACCTTGCCATTCACCAGGAAGCGCTGCGCGGCAGCCGGCGAGGCCCCGAACCGATCCACGTTGTAGCGGATGCCAGACTGCAGCCGCGCGTACAGGGGAAAGCCCTCGCGCGCGAGCCGGATCGCCGGCGCGAGCGACGTGGCGAGCGGCAGCCGTCCGTAGCGCTTCGCGAGCCACGCCCAGGCGGCCGGCTCGCCCGGAATCGCAGCGGCCAGCGGCCCGGTCCGCGACCGGTCCGCGACCGGCTTGCCGTCGCTGCCGAGGTACATGTCGCGCGACGCCGCCAGCGGGGCGGCTTCGCGTGCATCCACGAACACGTCGCGCCCGCCTGCCGCCTGGTGCAGGAGATAGAAACCACCGCCACCGACCCCGGAACTCGACGGCTCGACCACCGCGAGTGCTGCGCTGACCGCAACCGCGGCGTCGAACGCGTTACCGCCGGCGACGAGAATCGCCTCGCCGGCCGCCGTGGCGGCCGGATGAGCCGATGCGATCGCCTCGTGCGCCGGCGCCTGCAACGCCCGGGCCGGTGCCGGGGCGAATACCAGCGCCGCGAGGGACAGCGTGACGACCCACGCGCCAGCGCGGCAAAAGAGGGTGCCAGCCGGGCTTCTCACGGCGTGACCTCGGGACGCTTGGCGCCGGGGGCGAAGAGCGGCGCGCGTTTGGCCAGTTCGGCGGCAACCACCGGATGGACGAACTCGCTGACGTCACCGCCAAGCGTCGCAATCTCACGTACCAGCGTCGACGACACGAAGGTGAACTGTTCCTGCGGCGTCAGAAAAACCGTTTCGATTTCAGGCGCGAGATGCCGGCTCATGTTGGCCAGCTGGAACTCGAACTCAAAGTCGGAGACCGCGCGCAGCCCGCGCACCACCACGTCAAACCCGAGGCTGCGCGCGAACTGGTAGGTGAGTCCGGTGTAGCCACGAACTTCCACGTTCGGCAGGTCCGCCAGCACGCGCTGCGCCATGTCCACCCGCTGCTCCAGCGGGAACATCGGCGCCTTGTTGGGATTGGCGGCAATGGCGATCACGAGCCTGTCGAAGATGCTCGCGGCCCGCCGGACGAGGTCGTGATGACCGCTTGTGATCGGGTCGAAGGTGCCTGGATACACGGCCTTGCGTTTCATAGACGACACTCTCGTTCTGGTCACCGGTCGGGCATCGGTCGCGGCAGCACCGTGCGGTTGACGGCGTTCCGGTCAGGGCGAGGCGCCGACCCGGAAGAGGCGCGCATCAACGGCACCGGCCGTCAGGGCGCGGACTTGCTGCCACGGCGCGGGCAGTGCCACCGGCTCGCCTGCCGACGGGCCTTCAAGGTAGACCCAGCCTGCACTCGTCAGCCAGCCGCGATCATCCAGCAGTTTACACAACTCGGCCTGACCACCTGCCGCGAACGGTGGATCGGCGAGGACGAGGTCAAAGGCGCCACCGACCGCGCCCGGTCCGGCTTGCAGCAGCTCCGCCGCATCGACCGCGGCGACCGAGGCGGCCGTGGCACCGAGCATGGTCACGGTCTGGCGCAGTGCCGCGGCGACCACCGGATGGCGCTCGACGAGCAGCACCGAGCCCGCGCCGCGCGACAGCGCCTCAAGGCCGAGCACGCCGGTGCCGGCGTAGAGATCGAGCACCCGCGCACCGAGCAGGCGACCTTGCAGCCAGTTGAACAGCGTCTCCCGGACCCGGTCCGGCGTTGGACGCAGGCCGGGCGCGTCCGGCACCGCGATGCGCCGACCACGCCAGACGCCGGCAATGATGCGCACGCTGCCCGCACCTCGCGATCCATCTTGCACTGCGGCAGAAGATGCCGGCAGCGTGGTGCGCCGTCGCCCGTCCTTGCCAGACTTTGAATTCAAGCCGTACCCTTGTGTCATACGTCGCCGAGCCGACGATCGTTGACTACCAACCTACCTAGGGTGTGTCCGCCCGGACGCACCGGAGCGCTCTCCATGAAGCGGATTCTAAACGTGTTCGTCCTGGCCTTCTGGACCATGACACTCGCCGCCTGCAGTGCCGGCCTCACGCCGGGCGCGGGTTCGCAGGCAAACGGCAACGGTGACCCGGCGAACTCGGGTACGGCCACCCCGGCCGCCATGCGGCCGTTGTTCGTGGTCGCGACCGGCGTACTGCCGTACCCCACGGACCTCTACTTCGCGGGCAGCACCGACGGCACGCTCCGGCTGCCGTCGACGCCGTTCCTGCCGAACGCGGCTGCCATCAACCAGCTCGACGGCTTCTCGACGACGGCGCCGATCAGCGTCCGGTTCAGCGCACCGATCGACCCGACGACGCTGTCGGCCGCCTCGGTCGTGATGGTGCGCCTCACGCTCGACAACGCGACAAAGGCACCGCTCGTGCCGCCGGCAACGGGGGCCCAGGCACCGGCACCGCTCGTGTACGGCCAGGACTTCACCGCGGCCGTCAGCACGGACGTCGATGCCGGCGGGGCAACGCTTCTGATCACGCCGACGCACCCACTGCAGCCGTCGGCAGGCGCCACGAACATCGGCTACCTGGTGCTCATCACGGCGGCGCTGAAGGATACGTCGGGTCATGCCGCCGCACCGGACACCGACTACGCGACCGTCCGCAAGGGCGCCCTCGCCGATCTCGCGGCCGGTGCCACGACCCCGACGTGCACTGCGGTAACGGACACGACGCTCAACGAGATCTGCAAGCTGACCTTCGGCCACCTCGCGATCGCCGCGGCCCTGACGATCGACCCGACCACCGTCGCCCTGTCATTCAGTTTCAGCACGCAGTCGATCAGCGACACGATGACGGTGCTGGCCGAGACCTACGCCGCGACCCCCGTGGCGCCGGGCACGATCGTCGCCGAGCCCTCCGGCGCGACGACGACGCAGTTCTCGGCGCAGCTGCCGGGCGTCGCCGACGTCTGGGTGGGTGACGTCACCCTGCCGTACTACCTGACGGCGCCGTCGGCCGGCGACCCCACCGCGCCGCTGACCAAGCACTGGACGGCGGCCGGCGCCTCGCCGGCGCCCGGCATTGATCCGACCAGCCGCGCCCTCACCCGCTTCAACCCGGTCCCGGCGAAGACCGCGGACCTGACGGTACCGCTGCTGCTCGGCGTGCCGAATGCGAAGGCCAACTTCGGTCACGGTGGCTGCCCGCGTCCGGCGAACGGCTACCCCGTCGTGGTGTTCATGCACGGCATCACCGGCAACCGCAGCAACGCCATCGCGCTGATGGATGCGTATGCCAACCAGTGCTTCGTCGTCGCGGCGATCGACCAGCCCCTGCACGGCATCACGGCAACCGACCCGGCGGCGCTGCTCCGCCAACCGGGCAAGGAGCGCAACTTCGACCTGCTGGCGAGCGACGGCACCGTCGCTTCCTCGGGCACGTACTTCATCAACCTGACCAGCCTGCTGACGAGTCGCGACAACCTCCGCCAGGCGGAGTCCGACCTGTTGTGGCTCGCGCACGTGCTGCCCACGCTGTCGCTGAATGCGAACGGCACGCCGGACATCGACGGCACCCGCATTCAGCTGGCCGGCCAGTCGCTCGGCAGCATCGTGTCGGTTGCGCCACTGGCGATGCCGGCTACGCCCTACCTGTCGGGACTGCTGTCGGTGCCGGGTGGCGGCATTGCGAACCTCCTGCGCGACTCCCCGACATTCTCCGGGCCGATCAACGCCGGGCTCGCGGCACAGGGGCTGACGCCGGGCCTCACGCTTTACAGCAACTTCTTCCGCGACGCGCAGACCGCGGTCGATGCCGGCGACCCGGTCAACTTCATCGCGGCCGCGGCAGCGCAGCGACCGATCCTGTTCCAGCAGGTGGTGGGCGGTGGCCTGCTGCCGGACGGCACCGCGGCACTGGCCGACCAGGTCATCCCGAACAGCGCCACGGCCCGCCTGCTCGCGGCGGCGGCGAAGACGCAGAAGTTCAGCAGTGCGGGGACCGTGCCCACGACGGCAGGCACGCTCAACTACATCAACTACCTCTACGGCAAGCACGACTCGCTGCTGGACCCGTCCGGCACAACCAATACGCTGCCGACCAACGGCGCATCCACCGTCGAGATGCAGACCGAGGCCGTCGCCTTCGCACTGGCCGCCGGGCAGGCCGTCACCACGGCAAACGCGCCGCTGCTGCAGCCGTAACGGCCGATGCCCCGCCGCCGGAACCGCGGGTTCCGGCGGCCGGGCGAACCCACGACGCCCGCGCCTGGCTCCTCCGGTAGAATCCGGGCAGGAGCACCTCACTATGTTCGGATTTGGCAAGAAAAGCGGGCCGGCAGCGGCCGGCGATCCCCCCGCGGCGAAAGGTTTCTTCGGCCGCCTAAAGGAGCGCCTGACCCGGACCGGCGGCTGGCTGGGCGATCTGTTGCCCGGACGGGCCATCGACGCTGAACTGCTGGACGAGATCGAGACGCGCCTGCTGACCGCCGACGTCGGCGTCGAGGCAACCGACCGGATCCTCGCGGACCTGCGCCGGCGCATCGCGCGCAACGAGCTTGGCGATCGCGCGGCGCTGCGCGCCGCGCTCGGCGCCGTCATGACCGATATCCTGAAGCCGGTCGAGTCGCCCCTCGTGATCGACCCGTCGCGCCGACCCTTCGTGGTCCTCGTGGTCGGCGTCAACGGTTCGGGCAAAACCACCAGCATCGGCAAGCTGGCCAAGCGGCTGAAGGACGACGGCCGGAAGGTGATGCTGGCCGCCGGCGATACCTTCCGGGCCGCTGCGGTGGAGCAGCTCACCGTCTGGGGCGAGCGCAACGACGTGACCGTCATCGCCCAGGCCACCGGCGCGGATCCGGCCGCGGTGGTGTTCGACGCGATGCAGGCCGCCACGGCGCGCGGCGCGGACGTGCTCCTGGCCGACACGGCCGGCCGACTGCACAACCAGGGCCACCTGATGGAGGAGCTGAAGAAGGTCAAGCGCGTGCTCGCGCGGCTCGATCCCGCCGCACCGCACGAGGTGCTGCTCGTGCTGGACGGCAGCCAGGGACAGAACGCCCTGGCGCAGGCCACCACGTTCCATGCCTCGCTCGGCGTTACCGGTCTCGTACTGACGAAACTCGACGGCTCGGCCCGCGGTGGCGTGATCTTCGCGATCGCGGAAAAGCTCAAGATTCCACTGCGCTACATCGGTGTCGGCGAGAGCCTGGAGGATTTCGGCGTGTTCAACGCCGCCGAGTTCGTTGATGCGCTCCTCGATGGGCATACACCGGGCGTGCCGTGATCCGTTTTGAGAACGTCGGCAAGCGCTATCCGAACGGACGCGAGGCCCTGTCGGGGCTGTCGCTGTCGGTGGCGGCCGGCGAGATGGTCTTTCTCACCGGCCACTCGGGCGCCGGCAAGAGCACGATCCTCAAGCTCATCGCACTCATCGACCGGGCGACGCGCGGCGTCATCGAGGTCAGCGGCCAGAACCTCGCCCGGATAACGCGCCGCCACGTCCCGTTGTACCGGCGGCAGATCGGCGTGATATTCCAGGACCACAAGCTCCTCTACGACCGGCCGGTGTGGGACAACGTCGCCCTGCCACTCGTCATCAGCGGCGTCGCCCGCCGCGAGATGGACAAGCGCGTGCGCGCCGCGCTCGACCAGGTCGGCCTGCTGGGCCACGAGCAGAGCCTGCCAATGGAGCTCTCGACCGGCGAACAGCAGCGGGTCGGCATCGCGCGCGCGGTGGTTGCCAAGCCGCCGCTGCTGATCGCCGATGAGCCGACCGGCAATCTCGATCCGGACCTTGCGCTGGACGTGATGCGCCTCTTCCGCCGTTTCAACGACGTCGGCGTGACGGTGGTGGTGGCGAGCCACGACCTGCACCTGATCGAGCAGGTGGGCGGCCGTCGCATCGCCATCGCCGGTGGCCGCCTCGCCGACAGCCCGGGGGCCGCCCATGGCGCCTGAGCCGCGGGTGTCCGCCGCCGGCAGGGCACGGGCCGCGATCGGCGGCTACCTCGAGCGCCATGCGCAGACCTGCGTCGCCTCGCTGGGCCGCCTGCTGCGCGAGCCGCTGGGCGCGGCGCTGACGATCGGCGTCATCAGCCTCGCACTCGCAATTCCGGCCTGCCTTTACCTGCTGGTGCAGAACGCGCGCAGCGTCGGCGACGTCTACGCCGATGCGCTGGACGTGACCGTCTACCTCAAGAGCGGGGAAAGTGAGCTTCGCGCACGAGCGCTCGCCGAGCAGATCGGCCGGCGCGCGGACGTCGCGAGCAGCCGTCTCGTGACGGCGGCGGAGGGGCTAGCGCAGTTTCGCGAGTGGTCAGGCTTTGGCACCGCACTCGATGCGCTGAAGGACAATCCCCTGCCGCACGCGGTCGTGGTCCGGCCGCGCCTGGCCACCGCGGGCTCGGTCGACCGCCTGCAGGAGGCGCTCACCGGGCTGCCGGGCGTTGACAGCGTACGGGTCGATGCCGCGTGGGTGCGCCGCTTCCTGGCGCTGCTTGACGTCCTGCGCCGTACCCTGTTGATTCTGGCGGTGGTA
>CAITAM010000435.1 GCA_903890265.1 uncultured Pseudomonadota bacterium
CTTCGACGAATCGCTTCATAGCAATCTCACGTCGTGACGATAACCTGATCTTACCTAACCGCCCGCTAAATCAGGTGTGTTTTCACACGACCTAGACCCATTCCAGTCGTGCGGGAACTTCCGCTTACAGGTTGAGTGGCCGCGCGCGACGGCCATATGCGGGGCAGTTTATCGGTCACGGCCGCTCCAACCGCCAGTTAGACGGCTTTTCGCAGTTCTTCCCGAAGCACTCGACGTAGTGTTTTCTCGAGAGGCTCGGCGGCCTTGCCCATGTGATCGCGGAGCGCGGCGTTAATCAGCGACTGATAGTTGCCGCCGCCCGCAAGATCCACCTGGTCCTTAAACCATTCAAGGACGTCGTCGTCGAGTCGAATGGTGATGCGGCTCTTCCCCTTCGCGACGGGTACGGCGGGACCGCGCTTCGCTTTCGAGAAGTCGTATTCCTTTCTCATCTATTAGCCTCGTAGATGCGACGTTGAGCCCGGCTCGCCTTTCGCGAGGATATGAGCCGGGTGACCCGGCCGCGCGGTGTGAATATTGTCACCAATAGTCGGCCAGATGGATCAGCGCCGAGGCAGACAAAGCGCGCCTCGCCGCTCGCGTCAGGATCTGGCATCGTCAGCCCAAGGGGATCTTCGAGCGACAGAGCGGCGTCGGCGAACCGAACCCCGTGCTTCTTGAGGTTAGCCGCCGCCTTGGCCGGATCCCACTCGTACTCCATTAGGCGTAATGTATGTACATATGTGCACCGGCGTCAAGCGCCGGATTCGCGACTTCGAGCCGTCTAACTAGTGATAGACGACGGGCCGTCGTCTATCACGGCACATAGCGACAATGGCGGTTTCACTCGATTCTCCCCGCGGCTCAGCAACTTGGGGGCTCTGCTTCATCGATTGTTGTCGTAAACCGGGCATAAGCAATCCAGCGAGACCGGGGCCGCAATTCCCGCCGCGCAATGTCCGCTTCTGCGCATTCAATTCGGGCATAGGTATGTCCGCTATGGGGCCGAAAGCAGACATCGGCATGCGACACCGTCCACCTATCAGGCATGGTCAGACTCGGAAACTCACAGCGGCCAAACGCCGCGCGGGAATTTTTGCCCCGCCGTCCACTTACCGCCCGCCCGTCACTGCCCGCAGAACGGGGCGACACGGTCGACGGCCCGCACCATGGCGAGCGAGTCCCTATCCCCGCCGCTGGCGTCGGACGGCGAGTGCGCAATCCGGATCCCCGTAAGCCCACCCGGGAACAACCCAACCAGGTTCTCGCCCCAGCCTTCCATCTGCGGAATGTAAAGCCGGCAGCCGCCCGATGCCTGGAATCGCAGGTTCCAGAACGCGTTGAAGTACGTGGTCTCACCGTCCGCGCTGAATCCGCCGGCCGGCAGGCCGCGTGAGCCCACGCCGGCATACAGTTCGTCTATCCGCGGCCGGAACAGGATCTGAACCCCGTTGGCAGCACCTCGGGCGTGGTAGAGCCGCGCGACCTTCACGAGGTCCCCAACCGTGGCGTAGTAGCCGTAGGCCATCAACGGGTGACCCACGCGGCCGTCCGATTCGATCGAACGGTTGATTGGCGCGTAATGGATACCGATCGGGCCATAGACTTCGCGCTCGAGCATCGTCCACAGGTCGGCCGTCGGACCTTCCTTGTGCTTGAGGTAGCGGTCCATGGCGACGCCGAGGATGTACATGTCCTGGTCACGGTAGCGCGCCACGACGCCCGGCCCCCACGGGTAGGTCTTGGCGATACGAAGGAGCGCAGCGACCTTATCGGCCACCGACGGCGCATCCGCCCACTCGTTGTAGGTCGCGTCGATGTAGCCGTCGCTGATGTCGTTGGGCTGGTACTTGGTGCTGCCGTTGCCCACGCCGGTGGCCATGTTGATGCAGTCATCGAACGTGACGTTGGCCCAAGCCGGGTACGCTTGCGCTTCCGGGACGTAATCGACGATTTTTTCGCTGAACACGCCCTTGCCGTACTTCTGCGCGAGGCGCAGCAGCGCCACTTCGTTCGCAAAGGCCTTGGTCACCGACCAGACCCCGAAGCGGGTCCGGTCACACCACGGCAGGGGCCCGCCGGCGCTCGTGCACGGCTTAAGATAGAGGACGCCCTGGTAATCGAGCCCGGTGAGTACGGTCTCGGCGGCGGGGAGCCCGGCGTCGAAGCCCGCGAGGCGGTCGGCGCCGACCTTGCGCTCGAGTTCTTCCCAGGGCCGCACCGGGACCGCGTCCCGGACCGAGGCACGGTAACGGTCGATGACGGCGGCCGTGTCCGCGCCCTGCAACGGCTCAAAGCGGGCCGGCGCGCTACCTGCCGCCGTGAACGGCAGTTCGATGTGCCCGGGCGTCGTCTGCTGCACGATCTGGTAGCGCAGTGCCGACACCTTGCCGCCGCGATAGAGAAACGTCGCGAGGCCGTTGTGCGTCTCGCCCTCGAGCGTGTGCACGAGCGCGAACGGGAACGAGGCCCGGGACCAGCCGCCGTCCGCCTTCTCGGTCCACACCCGCCCCGGCTGGACGATCACGTCCCAGTAGCTCTTGCCGGCCGCGGTCGAGCCCGCGCGGATCACTTCCTGGGTCAGCGGCACGAGATCACCGTCCACGGTGACGAAGCCGAGCCGCACGGCCGGGAAGTACTGCACGTCCTTGCCCAGCATGCGGTGGTACTTGAGGTCGCGCGGCTCGCTGATCATCAGGTGTTCGGCAAGGAGCAGCGTGCCGTTGAACGGCTCGCGCGCGTCCACGGCATCCGAGGGTGGCACGAACGCGCGGTTATCGACGATGCCGTGCGGACGCGCGCCGGCGGTGAGCTCCGCCGCCTTGAGGTGCGCGACCGGTGCGGCCGAGGAAACCGCCGCCGTGACGGCAAGAAGCACTGCCGCGACCGAGCATCCGACCAAGCGCACGCAGTTTCTGATCCGCATACCGAGCCCCGTGTGTGTCCCGCTGCCCGCCGCCGGGCGTTGCTCCCCATCATGTCGCAAAGCCCACCGCAAATGCACGCCCCCCGGTGCGCGCTCATGGATCGCCATCGCCCGCCGGTCGCCTGCCGTCCGATCGCGCAACAGGCTCCGCTGCAAATTGAGTGACGACGCGCACCTGCACCGACGCGCGCAGGGTCCTTGGGCGCGGGCCATCTCGCCGACCGGGCGGTGCCGGCGGTGGTCCTCCGGCGGCGGCCGCCCGTACTGCCTGAGGTAGGACGGCGCCGCGCAGGTCGCCGCCCCGCGCCCCCGTCGCCCTGCAAAATGACGACCGACCGGCAGTCGGGCAAACTGTCGTTCTCGTTGCAGCGCTGTATCCGCAGCCGGGGAGATTGTCTGAGTCATCGAATTACACGCCGCGAGTTCATCGACGGCGTCGCACGGACCGTGGTTCTGGGCAGCACCCTGGGCGGCCTCTCGCTGCCGGGCGAGAGCGGCGCGACCGGACACGAATTCGCGCCGTACCCCCCGGGTTCCACGGGCCTTCGGGGCAGCCGGCCGCAGGACCTCTTCACCGCGCACGCGGTCCGCGACGGCCTGCGCTACCGGATGGAGGAGTACCCGATCGAGGGCACCGTCGACGTCGCCGTGGTCGGCTCGGGCCTCGGGGGGCTCGCGGCCGCGCATTGCGCGCGTCGCGCCCTGCCGCGCAGCAAGGTCCTCGTCTTTGACAACCACGACGACTTCGGCGGGCACGCCCGCCGCAATGAATTCAACGTGGATGGCCGGCTGCTGCTCAGCTACGGCGGCAGCGAGTCCATCCAGTCGCCCTACTCCGAATGGGCGCCGTCGGCCATGCAGGTCCTGCGCGAGATCGGCATCTCGGTCGAGCGTCTCGCGGTCGCCCTCAACACCAACCTGTACCCGGGCCTCGGCCTCTCGTCCGGCGTGCTCTTCCAGCGGGAGGTGTTCGGCGAGGACAAGCTCGTCACCGGCGATCCGCAGCGTTCGCTGCCGACCGACGTGCCTGCCGACAAGCACAACGGTCGTCCGCCCGCCGCGTTCGTCGCGGACCTGCCGTTTACGGCGGAACAGAAGGCGCAGCTGCTCGCCCTGTACACCGAGCCCCGCGACGTGCTTGCGGGCAAGACACGGGCGCAGAAGCGACACCTGCTCGAGCACACCTCGTACCTCGCGTTCCTGCGCGAGCACTGGCACCTCGACGAGGCCACGCTCAAGATGTTCGAGGGGCGGACCTGCGACCTGTTTGGCTCGCCGGCCGATCGCATTTCCGCGAGCGACTGCGCCGACTGCGAATTCCCGGGTTTCCATGGCCTCGATCTCGGCTCCGTCGGCGCGTACGGCTACGAGCGGGAGCCGTACAACTTCCACTTCCCCGATGGCAATGCGGGTATCGCACGCCTGTTCGTGCGCAGCCTGATCCCGGGCGTCGCCCCCGGCCGTACCATGGAGGACGTGGTCACCGCGCCCTTCGATTACGGCCGCCTGGACGATGCCGCGAACGACGTGCGGCTGCGCCTCTCGAGCACCGTGGTGCAGATCAAGCACGCCGGCCGGAGCGCGGTGGACGTGCTCTACGTCACGAACGGCGAGGTGAAGCGCGTCCGCTGCGGTCACGTCGTGTACGCCGGCTACGAGACCATGCTTCCCTACATCTGCCCGGACCTGGCCGCGGACCAGCGCGACGCCGTGGCCGCCTGCGTCAAGGCGCCGCTCGTCTACGTCAACGTGGCCCTGCGTAACTGGCGGGCCTGGGCCGACCGCGGTGTCCACAACATCAACAACCCGGCCGGCTTCTACTCGATCCTGAAGCTCGATTACCCGGTCAGCCTCGGCGACTACCGCTGCGCCGCGACCCCGGACGAGCCGGTGATCGCGCACCTCGTGCACGTGCCGCGGGGCCCGGCCACGCTGCCGGACCGCCGCGCGATGCTGCGTGCCGCCCGCGGCCAGCTGTACGCCATGGACTGGATGGAATTTGAGGCGCAGGCGAGGAGCGAGCTCACCCGCGCGCTCGGCCCGGGCGGGTTCGATGCGGACCGCGATATCGCCGCCATCACCGTCAACCGCTGGGGCCACGGCTACGCCTACGACTCGAACAGCCTGTACGACACACCGAAAGACAGGCTGCAGCAGAAACGCGGCCGCGAGCCGTTTGGCCGTATCAGCATCGCGGGTTCTGACGCCGCGTGGTCGGCCTACGCGCACGATGCGATCGAGCAGGCGGTCCTCGCGACCGGCCACCTGCGCTGACCGCGCCAGAGGCCCCGGCCGGCGCCCCGCACGGGGCGCCGGCCGCGGTCAGATCACGCCGCGCCGCTCCTGGTCGAGCTCGATCGACTCGAAGAGGGCC
>CAITAM010000436.1 GCA_903890265.1 uncultured Pseudomonadota bacterium
GGGCGATCGAGACCGGTACTGAAACAACCTGGCTGAACACCAGCTGGATCGTGTTCCGGTAGACGCGGCTCTTGGTGTTGGGGTCTGACACGTTCTTGGTAGCCAGTGGCGATCGCCGGCATTAGACGTTAAAGGGGGCGCTCACACCAGACCGCTCCGGCAGTGGCTTACGCGCCGGTCCGGCTAGTTTGGTGGACAATGCGAGCGTTCGGACTCTCTAGAGACTACCCGGGCTCCGGGCGGCGAGCGCGGGCGGGCTTCACGGCTTGACGATTACCAATCCGTGACGGGGCGTTGGGTGGGGGCATGCCTGCGCGATCGTGGGTACGGCGCGAGCGGCCTGCCTCCGCTCGGTGCACCGTTTTGAAGTCCTTTCGGCCGCTGACAGGCGTCGGCAAAAAGCGAGAAATCGCTGGCGAGCGCGCCCCCATGCCCATCACGGTCGATCAGCCGATGGCAGAGAGGCTGCCAGTGAAACTGGGAAAACGATCGCTTAAACAATAACTTAAGGTGGTATATTTGATTCGTGTCAGGTTCCGCAATGCCGTAACTCGGCGGCGCCATTGCCTCCGAAGGCTCCGGTGGCGGCCGCGGTGGGTGGGCGCAGGGCCGTGGGTTTTTGCCAGAAGTTGATGGCCGGAGTGGATTGATGACGATCCTCGTGACGGGTGGCGCGGGCTTTATCGGGACCAATTTCGTGCGCGAGTGGCTCCGCCACTCGACGGAAAGGGTCGTCAACTACGACAAGCTGACCTACGCGGGTAACGCCGAAAACCTTGATGACCTCGTCTCGGACGAGCGGTACCGGTTTGTGCGCGGCGATATCTGCGATTTCGATGCCTTTGCTGGAGTTCTGGCGCAGGAAAAGCCCCGCGCGGTGCTTAACTTTGCCGCGGAGAGTCACGTCGACCGGTCCATCCACGGTCCGGAAGACTTCGTGCAGACCAACGTCGTCGGCGTGTCCCGGCTGCTGCAGGCAAGTCTTCACTACTGGCGTAGCCTGCCCGACGGCGCGGACCGGGATGCGTTCCGCTTCCTTCAGGTGTCCACCGACGAGGTGTATGGCTCGCTGACACCCGATGCGCCTTTGTTCAGGGAAGACAGCCGGTACGAGCCTAACAGCCCCTATGCCGCGACCAAGGCGGCAAGCGACCATCTGGTCCGTGCCTGGGGCGTCACGTTCGGTTTGCCGGTACTGACGACCAATTGCAGTAACAATTACGGCCCGTATCAATTTCCGGAAAAGCTGATCCCGCTCGTGATCGGCAATGCACTGGCAGGGCGCGACCTGCCCGTTTACGGTGACGGGATGCAGGTCAGGGACTGGCTTTTCGTCTCCGATCATTGCGCCGCCCTGCGCGCGGTGCTCGAGTCGGGCAGAGTCGGCGACACCTACAATATCGGCGGTCTCAACGAGATAACGAATATCGCGGTCGTGAACGCGATCTGTACCATCCTGGACGAGCTGAGTCCCGCGGCTTCGGGCAAGCCTTATGCGAATCAGATAAGGCACGTGACGGACAGGCCCGGGCACGATCGTCGCTACGCCATTGACGCGACGAAGATCCGGACGGCTCTAAATTGGCGACCGGCAGAAACGTTTTCCACCGGACTTCGGAAGACCGTGCAATGGTATCTCGCCAACACCGCGTGGCTGGACCGGGTTCGATCGGGGGCGTACCGCGACTGGCTCGCACGTCACTATGACGCGTAAGGTCATCCTGCTGTTTGGCGCCGACGGGCAACTGGGTCGCGAGCTCGCAAACGAGCTGCGGAGCCTTTACGACCTTCGCTGCTACCGGCGCGCAGATGTCGACCTTCGCGATGACGTCTCAACTCGGCAGGCGATCAGGCACGTGGCGCCGGACATCATCGTCAATGCGGCCGCTTACACCGCGGTCGATAGGGCCGAGTCCGACGCGGAAGTGGCCTACGCGGTGAATGCCGTCGCACCGGCAGTCATGGCCGAGGAGGCGAGCCGGACGGGTGCGATGATCGTCCACTACTCGACGGACTATGTTTTTTCAGGGACCAAGGACGGCGCGTACCTCGAAGATGACGCAACCGAGCCGTTGTCCGTGTACGGGCGAAGCAAGCTGGCTGGAGAGGAGGCCGTTCGCCAGATCGGCGGGCGCTCCGTCATTGTGCGAACCACCTGGGTCTTTGGGCGCGAAGGGACTAACTTTCTGAAGACCATCCTGAAGCTCGCCGCGGATCGCGACGCCTTGTCGGTGGTTGATGACCAGGTGGGTGCGCCGACGCCGGCAGACTGGATCAGTGAACAGACGGCAGCAATGATTCGCACTCTCGAATCGGCCGGCCCTGCTGACCCGCGGTGGGGTACTTATCACGTGACCGCGGCGGGCGAGACGTCCTGGCACGGGTACGCGCAGCACCTCGTGCGGGAGGCGGAGGCGCTCGGCGCCCGGCTCCGTGTGTCGGCCGATGACATCAATCCGGTCCCGAGCAGCGAATACCCGACGGCTGCCGCTCGCCCGCTCAACTCAAGACTGTCGTGCGAGAAGTTCGCCACGACGTTTGGCGTCGAATTGCCTGATTGGCGGGTTGGCGTCGGTCGGGTGCTCAAGCAGCTGATAACCCAATAGAGAGTTCATCATGTCGTTATCAGAAACGTCTCCTGCAGGCGCCGCGCGCCGCGGAATTATCCTTGCCGGGGGTTCCGGAACCCGGCTTTACCCGATGACCCAGGCCGTGTCGAAACAGCTCATGCCGGTCTACGACAAGCCCATGATCTATTACCCCCTCAGCACGCTGATGCTGGCGGATATTCGGGACGTTCTGATCATCTCGACGCCGCAGGACACGCCGCGGTTTGCAGAGCTGCTCCGCGACGGATCGCAGTGGGGAATGAACATCCGTTATGCCGTTCAGCCGTCACCGGACGGCCTCGCGCAGGCGTTCATCATTGGTCGTGAATTCATCGGCAACGGGCCGAGTGCACTGGTGCTCGGGGACAATATTTTCTACGGACACGACCTTGTGAAGCAGCTCCGCTCTGCCAACGAGCGCGCGTCGGGCGCGACGGTCTTCGCCTACCAGGTGAGCGATCCGGAGCGGTACGGGGTCGTGGAGTTTGATGAGCGGGGCCGGGCCGTGAGTATTGAGGAAAAGCCGCGGCATCCGAAGAGTCACTTCGCGGTCACCGGCCTGTATTTCTATGACAACCAGGTGGCCGACGTGGCCGCCGGGATTGTGCCCTCGGCTCGGGGTGAGCTTGAGATAACGGACGTCAACCGCTGGTATCTCGAGCGCGCGCAGCTCTGTGTCGAAACGCTGGGACGCGGCTTTGCCTGGCTCGACACCGGAACGCCGGAGAGCCTGTTAGACGCCGCAGCCTTTATTGCGACACTCCAGCGCCGGCAGGGTCTTATGGTGAGTTGTCCGGAGGAAATAGCGTACTCCGCCGGGTGGATCGGTGCGGCTGAGCTCGAGGCGCTCACCGTGCCGTTGAAGAAGAACGCGTACGGCAGCTACCTTACCGGACTGATTCGCCGGACCTGACTGCCATGCCTTTCACCACCGTGCCCACGACCCTGCCGGGAGTGATCGTGCTCGAGCCGAAGGTGTTCGGTGATGCACGCGGGTTTTTCTACGAAAGCTTCAACCACCGCGATTTCGCAGAGCTTGCCGGCACGGAAATCCGGTTCGTTCAGGACAATCACAGCCGATCGGCGAGGGGTGTGCTGCGGGGGATTCATTACCAGGTGCAGCACGCGCAGGGGAAGCTGGTCCGGGTGACAGAAGGCGAGGTGTTCGACGTCGCCGTGGACCTTCGGGCGTCGTCGCCTCATTTCGGGCGCTGGTTTGGGTTGTTCCTGTCGGCCGAGAACCGTCGGCAGATGTGGGTTCCGCCTGGATTCGGACACGGATTTCTCGTCACGAGCCCCGTGGCCGAGTTCTTGTATAAAACGACCGACTACTGGTACCCCGCCCACGAACGGTGCATCCGCTGGGATGATCCGGCGATCGGCATTTCGTGGCCCCTTGAGGGGGCGCCGGTCCTGTCGGCAAAGGACGCGAC
>CAITAM010000437.1 GCA_903890265.1 uncultured Pseudomonadota bacterium
ATTCGCCTTCGTGGTGCTACTCGCGTTTACCGCGGCGACGTCGATCGGCGCGTGGCTTGCGGCAAGACGCGGCGGATTGAGTTCGGGGCAAAGGGAAGACTTCAATCTCGTGCTCGGTGCGACGATGACCCTGCTGAGTCTGATCATCGGCTTCAGCTTTTCGATGGCGATCAGCCGGTACGACCAGCGGAAGTCTCTTGAGGAGGCGGAGGCGAATGCCATCGGCACCGCGTACGTCCGTGTCGAGTTGTTGGCGGAAGGGCGCGCTGTCGAGATCAAGCGGCTCCTTCAGGAGTACACCCGGCTCCGATTTGCGTTCTATCTGGCGAATGACGAAGACGGTCTGAAGGAAGTCAATGCGCGGACCGAGGGCGTCCAGGAGGCGCTGTGGGCAGCGACAGCGGCGGGTGCGAAGGAGCAGCCGACGCCACTAAGCGCGCTCGCAGCGGCCGCCGTGAACGATGTCATCAACTCCCAGGGTTATACGCAGGCCGCGTGGTGGAACCGCATTCCCCGCGGTGCATGGATGCTGATGCTTGCCATTGGCTTCGTCGCATCGACGATGGTGGGCTACAGCGCGCGCATGGCCTGGAAGGAGCCCGTCGTGATGCTGATGCTACCGCTCGTGACCTCGGTGGCGATTTTCCTCATCGCGGACATAGACAGCCCGAGGGGCGGGATGATCAGGCTTCAGCCGCAGAATCTGACGGCCCTCTCGAACTCCTTCCACGACCCGGTGGCGTCGGCGCCGCCTGCGGGCGCCCGATAGCCGGACGTCGGAATTGCGGTGTCGCGTGGTCTAGGGCCTGGGAAGGGCAATCGGGATGGCAACACTAATGCGCGCAGTACTGCTGAAAGGCCATGGCGGGTACGACCAGCTGGAGTACCGCGACGACGTACCGGTGCCGTCGGTAGGGCCGGACGAAGTCCTCGTGCGGGTTGCTGCCGCCGGCGTCAATAACACCGACATCAACATGCGCGTGGGCTGGTATTCGCGCTCGGTCGACCAGGCAACGGCTTCGCAGTCGGTGGATGGTGTGAGCACGGACGTGGTGGCGGCCGATGCGGGCTGGTCCGGGCAGGCTTATCGGTTTCCGCGCATTCAGGGCGCTGATGCATGCGGTCGGATCGAGGCCGTGGGTGCCGAGGTCCAGTCCCTCCGACCGGGCCTCAGGGTGCTGATTGAGCCGATTGTACGGCGCGATCCGGACGATCGGGGTGCCGAGTACCTGGGGTCCGAGTGTGACGGTGCCTTTGCCGAGTACGTCTGCGTGCCGGCGACCGCGGTGCATCCGATAGAGTGCGGCTTATCCGACGTCGAGCTCGCCTCGTTCCCGTGTTCCTACGGGGCCGCAGAACACATGGTGAGCCGGGCGAGGGTTGGGCCGTCCGACGTCGTGCTGGTGACCGGCGCCTCGGGCGGTGTCGGGACGGCGGCCATCCAGCTGGCGGCCCGGCGAGGTGCGACCGTGATCGCCATTGCCGGAGCCGAGAAGGCTGACGCGCTCCGCGGGTTGGGCGCTGCAGCGGTTCTCGACCGCGGCGCAGATATCGTGGGTGCGCTCGGCAGACGCAGTGTCACAACGGTGATCGACGTCGTCGGTGGCCCGCAGTTTCCGCAGTTGATCGACGTCTTGCGGCCCTACGGATGCTACGCGACCGCAGGCGCGATCGCGGGCCCGATCGTCGGTCTCGATCTGAGGATGCTGTACCTGAAGGACCTCAGGCTCGAGGGCTGTACGATCTTCAAGCCGGGTCTGTTTGCCGACCTGGTGGCCTACGTCGAGCGCGGCGAGATACGACCCGTCGTCGGCGCCGTGTTCCCCCTGCGGGACATCGTCGACGCGCAGAAGGCCTTCCTGTCCAAGGGACACGTCGGGAAAATAGTGCTGACCGTCTGAGGGTCCGGATCCTCCGGTCCCGGCACGGGCAGTTACACCTCCAGGTTGTCGATCAGCCGGGTGGACCCCAGACGCGCGGCTGCAAGGACGACCATCGGATGCCCAGCAGCCGGCATCCCGAGGGTACGCCGGTCCCGGACAACGACGTACTCAGGGGACCAGCCGCTGCGCCCGGAGAGGGCGTGGGCCGCCGCCTGCTCGATGGCTGGGAAATCGGTCCGGCCACGCCTGCACTGCTCGGCGGCGTCCTTCAGGCAGGCGTAGAGGAACGGTGCCTCGGCCCGCTCGGCCGGCGAGAGGTAGCCGTTGCGTGATGACCGGGCGAGCCCGTCGGCCTCCCGGACCGTCTCGCCCGCGTGAATGTTGATCCCCAGCCCGAACTGCCGCGTCATTTCCTGGATCGTCAGCAGCTGCTGGTAATCTTTCTTGCCAAAAATGGCATCGGACGGCTCAACCAGGCTGAACAGCTTAAGTACCACCGTACAGACACCGACGAAGAAGCCCGGTCTCGCGCGTCCTTCGAGGTCGTCCGCCAGCGCTGGCGCCGGCTGGACGAAAAACGACTGCGGGGAGGGGTACATCTCTTCCGGGCTTGGTGCGAACACCAGATCGCAGCCGACAAGGCGGAGTTTTTCGCAATCCTCCTCGAGGGTGCGCGGGTAGCGATTGAAGTCGTCCGCGGGCGAAAACTGCAGTGGATTGACGAATATCGACACGGCCACGGGGTGCCCGATCGCCTGTGCCTGACGAACCAGCGACAGGTGGCCGTCGTGCAGGTTGCCCATGGTCGGCACCAGCGCGACGCTGCCCAGCTTGGCACGGGCGGCACGCAGGCCGCGTACGGTGTCCACGACGTTCATGGGGCCTTGCTAGTAGCCGTGCGTCGTGTCGTCTGGGAACTGCCGCGCCTTGACGGCCGCGACGTAATTCGCCACGGCCTCCTGGATGCTTGTCGCGCCGTGGAGGAAGTTACGGACGAACCTCGGGACGGGGCCCTGAGTAATTCCCAGCATGTCATGCAGGACGAGGACCTGTCCTGCGCAGTGGCTGCCAGCGCCAATGCCAATGACGGGTATGCCGATGCGCGCCGCCAGCAGTTCCGTCACGGGCGAAGGGACCAGCTCAAGGACGAGCATCTGTGCTCCGGCGCCTGCCACCGCTTCGGCATCGCGCAACAGCTGTTGAACCGCGGCGTCGTTCTTGCCCTGAATCCGGAAGCCGCCGAGTGCGTGCACCGCCTGCGGCGTAAACCCGACATGGGCACACACGGGCATGCCACGTTCCACCAGGAAGCGGATCGTCGGTGCCACCCACTCGCCGCCCTCGACCTTGACCATCTGCGCGCCCGCCTGGATCAGCCGGGCCGCGTTGGTAAAGGCCTGTGCGGGGCTCTCGTGGTAGCTGCCGAACGGCATGTCGGCGATGAGCCAGGGCCGGCGCGCGCCTCTGGCTACGCAGGAGGTGTGATAGACCATCGTCGCCATGTCGACGCTGAGGGTGGTCGGCATCCCGCCGAGGACCATCCCCAGCGAGTCGCCGACCAGCAGCACGTCGACCCCGGCAAGATCCAGAACCCGCGCGAAAGTCGCGTCGTAGCACGTCAGGACGGTGATTTTCTCACCCGCGGCGTGCATACCCAGCAGGGTGTGCAGGTTGATGCGCTTCGTCTGTTCCATGGGCGAATGGTGCAGCAAGTTTCGCCCCGCGGCTAGGCCCCTGAAAATGCTATGATTGGACGTCCGAGGATTGGACTCATCGGGGTGGCTTGCGTCATCCCGTTGGCTTCCTGAGCGAAGTCGGGCGGGTCCCGGACGAATAATTACAGGGCACTCCCTATGTCCGCCTTCCTTGTGCTCGGCGTTTGCGCGGTCGCCATCTATCTGGCCTGCGAGTACTTCGTCAACGGTGTCGAGTGGGTCGGCCTTCGTCTTGGCGTCGCCAAGAGTGCCGTAGGTTCGGTGCTGGCCGCGTTCGGCACGGCTTTGCCGGAAAGTGTGGTGACTTTCGCGGCCGTTGCGACGGGCGGCACGGCGGCGCAGAAGTCGATCGGCGTGGGTGCGGCTATCGGCGGACCCCTGGTCCTTGCGACCCTTGCGTACGGTGTCGTGGGCGTTACGGCGCTCGCTACGGGCCCCGGCGGTAAAACGGTGGCGCTTGACCGGCCGTTTCAGGCAAAGCTCGCGCGAGATCAGGCATGGTTCGCGCCGCTGTTTGCGTTTATTTCGATCCTGGGACTGTTCGCATCGGGCGGCAAGATTTACGCCGCGGGTGGGCTCCTGGCCGTCTACGCGCTATACACCTGGCGCGAACTCAGCGACCGTTCGTCGACAGTGGGTGAACACGACGATGTGGAGCCGTTGAAGATCGCGCCGGCCAATGCATCGCCTTCGCTGTTACTTTGCACCCTGCAGACGGCCGCGGCGCTGCTGGTGATTTTCGTGGCATCGGGCGTTTTCGTGCGTGCCCTCGATACGGTCTGCGGCATTCTCCGGATTGTTCCCGAGTCGGGCGCCGTTTTTCTGAGCCCGATCGCGACGGAACTCCCGGAGACGATGAATGCCTTTATCTGGCTCCGGCAAGGCAAGGCGCCACTCGCCCTCGCCAACATCAGCGGAGCGATGATCATCCAGGCGACGATCCCGAGCGCGCTCGGCCTCATCTACACCCCGTGGCTGTTCGACCGCGTGCTCGTCATCGCCGCGGCGGTCACACTCGCTGCGACCGCGCTGCTCTGGTGGGTTCTGCGGCGGTACCCGCTGAAATCATCGGCGCTGGCGATGCTCGGGACCTTCTACCTGGTTTTTTGCCTGCTGGTGGCGCTGACCCGGTGATCGGTATGCGACGGCTTCAGAATTGCAGGTGGACGCGCACGGCGAAGACCGACACCGGACCGCGGTCACGGTTGTAAGCAGGGTTCGAGATGCGCTGCACGTCCACGCTCACGTTAGCCCACGGCGCGAGCGACGCGTTGTAGTAGGCCTCGGCAATGCTCTCGGGGCCCGCGTGCGGCAAGCGGCCGTCGCCCACCAGAATGCCGAGGCCACCGGCGTCCAGGTACTCCTGCCTGACGGTGGAAATCCGGTTCTGCACGTAAGCAAAGCCGGCCACGTCACCGGCCCGGCGCCAGTGCGTCCCGCGGGCCGAGAGCCCGCCCACCACCGACCGGTCGATATCCGTGAATTCGTAGGCTTCGACGTTGCCGCTCGCGGCCCCCGCGCGGGCAAAGACGGCAATGTCGGAGGTCAGTGCCTGCTCGATGTTCAGGCTCACGCCGCTGCGCGAGCGATAGCCGCGCACGCTGGCGGGGAGCGGGTTGGTGCCGGCGCTGCCGGCCGCGGCGACGGCGTCAGCGAGCAGCGCCATGTGTCCGTAGCTCTGATAGAGCGTCGTCTGCAGCTTGCCGGGCATCGCACCGAGAGTGTGGTGGTGCTCGACTTCACCAAGCCACTGGAATTGATGGAATCCGGACTGCAGGTGGGTACTGTTCGGCACATCGGAGAGGTCGAAAATCCCACCGCGCACGACCCACGACGAACGATAGAGTTCGGCTGCAGCGCCGACGGTATAGCCCCAGGCATCGGCCGCATAATCGAGCGAGCCGGCGTCGATGGCCGACCAGTTCAGGAAGTCGCCCCGTGGATCATGAGCGTATTGATTCGTGTCAAAGATATCGGTGACGCTCATCTTGCCAACGGTAATTACCCAGCGATCCTTGGCGCGTGAACCGCCAAGCTGATTCGCCCCGCCGTCGACCACCTCGGCGTCGTCGCTCAGGTCATGGGTCTGGCGAATAAACAGCCGATGCAGCCGGAAATAGGGTCTGTTGCGTCCGACTTTGTAGGCCTCACCGCTTGGGAAGCCGGCGACGCCGAGCGTGTTGTCCAGTCCGCGGCCCTGATCGACCTCCGGGTTCACCCACAGTTCTGCTCCGCCCCAGGGACGGTAGCCAAGGTAGAGCGTCGCGTCGACGGTTTCCTGGCCGCGATCGGGCGTCAGACTGTTGGTGCCTTGATAAGGTGCGCGGAAGCGATCGACTTCCTGCTCGGTGTAGGTGAGTTGACCGTGCACGGCATAGGAGACGTCGGCAGGCTCAGGGGTAAGCCCGGGCGCTACCTGTGCCTCCTGGCCGCACGCGGCCGTCCAGACGAGGCACGCGGCCAGTGGCGCGCCCGCACCGAATGGCCGGTGCGAGGCGTGACCCAGGGCGTGGCGGCGGGCTCTCATGGGGCAGCGGCGTCTCGTAAGTCGGGCGCAAGGGGCAGTCAGGCGCGGTGTTTCGTGCCCGCTGACACGTCGAGTCGAGTACTATACCCCCCTAGGTATACATGCCGCCAGCACGACGCGCCGTGTCCTCGGCTCGCTGCCGCGCCGAGGCATGGAATCCCGCGTCGTTTGTGCGACCATTTGGCGCAGCTGACGGGTTGCCGGATCGCTCGCCGCGGTCCGTGAGCCCCTGTTACAGCGCCGCCCGGGCAGAACGGGTTGAAGGAGAATGGGATGTCCGCTGACCACGTGAAGTCCATCGAGTTGATTGGAGCGCCTACCGATGCGGGTGCGGCGGACCGTGGGGCCTCGATGGGTCCCGAAGCCATGCGTGTCGCGGGCCTTCAGGACGCCCTTCGTGGTCGTGGAATGACCGTCATCGATACGGGAAACCTCAACGGGCCGCCAAATCCCGCGGGCCCCCCCGTGGATGGTTACCGCAACCTTGCGGAAGTCGTCGCGTGGAACCAATTGGTACACAACGCCATGTACGACGCCCTGAGGCGCGGGATGCTGCCGATCCTGCTCGGAGGCGACCACAGCCTCGGCGTGGGCTCGATCAGCGCCATATCCCGCTACTGCCGTGACAATGGAAAGCGCCTGCTGGTGCTCTGGCTGGACGCCCACTCCGACTTCAACACGAGCGAGCTCTCGCCGAGCGGGAACCTGCACGGCATGCCCGTCGCCTGTGCCTTCGGGTTTGGCCCGTCGCCACTAACGGGTCTCGGTGGCCACACTCCCATGATTACCCCGGCCCATATCCGGGAAGTCGGTATCCGGAGCGTGGACGCCGGTGAGAAGCGCTTCGTCCACGAGCAGGGACTCGACGTGTTCGACATGCGGCATATCGACGAAGTCGGGATGCGGCAGACGATGACCACGGTCCTTGCCGATGTGGACGAGAACACCCACCTGCACGTGAGCTTCGACGTCGATTTCCTCGATCCCGAAATCGCGCCGGGCGTCGGCACGACCGTACCCGGCGGGCCGACGTATCGCGAAGCTCAGCTCTGCATGGAAATGATTGCGGATACGGGGCGACTCGGGTCGCTCGATGTAATGGAACTGAATCCAGCGCTCGACAACAGGAATCAGACGGCAAAACTCGCGGTGGACCTCATTGAGTCCCTGTTCGGGAAGAGCACGCTGATGCGCGATAACAAGGCTGCCCGCTGATTCACGTCAAGCGAAGCTTCTGTCGATGGATGACATGAAAACCGCGCAGGACCGTCCATGACCGGTATCCGATCGCCGATGTCCCATCTGCGCCAGCTCGAGGCCGAGAGTATTTTCATTTTCCGCGAAGTTTTCGCCGAGAGTGAACATCCGGTTTTGCTGTACTCGGTTGGCAAGGACAGCTCGGTGCTTTTGCACCTGGCACTCAAGGCCTGCTACCCGGCTCCACTGCCCATGCCGGTCCTTCATATCGACACGACCTGGAAGTTCCGGGAGATGTATGCGTTCAGGGATCAGATCGCGGTAACGCACGGACTGAATCTCCTGGTGCATACCAATCGGGAGGGGCTTGAGCGTGGCGTCAATCCGTTTGTCAGTGGCTCCCAGGAGCACACCGACGTCATGAAGACGCAGGCGCTGCGCCAGGCGCTCGACAAGTGGGGCTTCGACGTGGCGATCGCCGGCGCCCGGCGGGACGAGGAGAAGAGCCGGGCGAAAGAACGGGTGTTCTCGTTCCGCGCCGCCGGGCACCGCTGGGACCCCAAGCAGCAGAGGCCGGAGCTCTGGTCGCTGTACAACGGCCGCAAGCGTCGCGGCGAGTCGATGCGCGTATTTCCGCTGTCGAACTGGACCGAGTTCGATATATGGGATTACATAATGCTGGAGCGTATTCCGGTCGTGCCGCTGTATTTTGCGGCACCCCGGCCGGTCGTCGAGCGCGGCGGCTTGCTGTTGATGGTCGACGACGAGCGCTTTCCCCTCCGGCCCGGTGAAGTGCCACAAATACGGTCCGTTCGGTTCCGGACGCTCGGCTGCTATCCGCTGACGGGCGCCACGCCAAGCACAGCGTCCGATCTGCCCACTCTCCTGCAGGAAATGCGGACGATCACAACCTCCGAACGGCAGGGTCGCGCGATTGACCACGACGGAGCGGCCTCCATGGAGGCTAAGAAACGTGAGGGCTACTTCTAAGTGACCACGGCGAGGACACCGCTCGTGGTTTCCGGGACGGCGACTCCCGAGGCCCGCTCAACGGCGCCGGCGCTCAGGTTCATCACCTGTGGCTCGGTCGATGACGGCAAATCAACCCTGATCGGTCGACTGCTGTACGAGTCGAGACTCGTCTACGACGACCATCTGGAGTCCCTCGGCGTGGATTCGCAGAGATTCGGCACCCGCGGCGCGGAACCCGATTACGCCCTGCTGGTCGACGGGCTGGCGGCCGAGCGCGAGCAGGGCATCACCATCGACGTGGCGTACCGGTACTTCGCCACGTCGGCGCGTAACTACGTCGTGGCGGACACACCAGGACACGAACAGTACACGCGGAACATGGTGACCGGCGCCTCCAATGCGGACGTGGCCGTCGTGCTGGTCGATGCACGAAAGGGCGTTCTTGTTCAGACCAGGCGGCACAGCTTCCTCGTGTCGCTGCTTGGCATCCGGCACGTCGTGCTGGTCGTCAACAAGATGGACCTCGTTGATTTCTCGGAGCCTGCATTCCAGGCGATCGTCCGTTCCTATCGTCAGTTCGCCGACACGCTCGGATTCCGATCCGTCGTCGCCATTCCCGCGTGCGCGGTGCGGGGAGACAACGTCACGCGCGCCTCCGATTCCATGCCCTGGTATCACGGCCCGTCGATGATGGAATACCTCGACGCGCTGCAACTGGCCCCGAGCGATGAGACCGCGGGGTTTGCCATGCCCGTGCAGTGGGTGAACCGGCCGAACGCCGATTTTCGCGGCTATGCCGGCCGCATAGTCGCCGGTTGGGTGCGCAAGGGCGACGCAGTCAAGGTACTGCCCTCGGGGCGTGAGTCGATCGTCGACCGGATTGTGGTGAAAGACGGCGATCCTGAGGAGGCGGGCGCCGGCGAGTCCGTCACCCTGACGCTACGCGACGCGCTAGACGTCAGTCGAGGCGACGTCCTTTGTCGACGCGACGCGACAATCGAGTGCGCGGCCCAGTTCGAGGCAACGGTGGTGTGGATGCACGACGAGCCGCTTTTACAGGGGCGTGAGTACCTGTTCCGGCAGGCCAGTCGTACGGTCCTCGCGACAGTCGCGCCGGTAAAGTACCGGATCAATGTCAACACGCTTGAGCAGCAGCCGGCGGAGCGGCTCGAGCTCAACGACATCGGCGTCGTCGAGCTCAGCCTGGACCAGGCGGTTGCCTTTACGCCGTACGCCTCGAATCGCGACCTGGGTGGCTTCATCCTCATCGACCGGCTGTCAGGTGCCACCGTGGGCGCGGGGCTGCTTCATTTTGCGCTTCGGCGGTCACAGAATATCCGCTGGCAGGCGATCGATGTTGACAGGCATGTACGCGCGGCGCAGAAGGGACAGAAAGGCTGCGTCATCTGGATGACGGGTCTGTCCGGTGCCGGGAAGTCGACCATCGCGAATCTGGTCGACAGGGGGCTCGTCGCTGCCGGTCGGCACAGCTACGTGCTCGACGGCGATAACGTGCGCCACGGACTGAACAAGGATCTTGGCTTCACGGCCCAGGACCGGGTCGAAAACATTCGGCGGGTCGCTGAGGTGGCGGCGCTGATGGCAGACGCCGGACTGGTGACGATCGTCTCCTTTATTTCGCCGTTCGAGGCCGAACGGCGCATGGCTCGCGCGCTGGTGCCACCCGGCACATTCATCGAGGTACACGTCGATACTCCGCTGCGAGTCGCGGAAGCGAGGGACGTCAAAGGTCTCTACGCAAAGGCACGGCGCGGCGCACTCACGAACTTCACCGGTATCGACTCGCCCTACGAGGCACCGAAGGCACCTGAAATCCACCTCGACACGACGGTTCTGACTGCCGAGGGGGCCGCCGAGAGGATTATCGGGTACCTCCTCGAGGCCGGGATCATCGGCAGTCTGGACGGGCGGCCGGAGCCCGGCAAAGCCGGGCCGCCGCCCACGGTCCCGTAGGTCCGCCGGTTCCGGAACGGTCCTCTACCCTCAACCGGGGCGTGGCGTAGGTACGGGCTCCCGGTTTCGTTATAGTGGATGGGTGCGGTCCTCGCCCGGTGGCTCGAAGTCGCTGGCGGCGGATCTGGTTGGCGTGCGACCGCCGAGCACCACCCGGCGATGATCGCAGGATCGAGGAGAACCCCATGAGCAGCACCACGCCCCTGTCGCCCGTCACGGCCGAGGAAGGCAGTGACCCCACGCCCCTGAGATTCGTTACGGCGGCCTCGCTCTTTGACGGGCACGACGCCGCGATCAATGTCATGCGGCGCCTCATTCAGGGCCAGGGCGGGGAGGTTGTGCACCTTGGGCATAACCGGTCCGTCGAGGACATTGTCAGGGCAGCGCTGCAGGAAGACGCGGACGCCATCGCCGTGTCGTCGTACCAGGGTGGCCACAACGAGTTTTTCCGCTACATGGTGACGATGCTGCGCGAGCGCGGTGCCCAGCACATCCGGGTTTTCGGTGGTGGTGGCGGAACGATCACGCCGGAGGAAATTCGTGCGCTCCAGGGCGAGGGCGTGGAGCGCATCTACCATCCCAACGACGGCGCGCAGCTGGGTCTCGTCGGCATGATCGAGGACCTGATGACGCGGGCGCGGAGTGGCCGCGTTCCGACCGAGGTGCCCTCGCGCGTCGACATCGGCGACGACTATTCGGTCGCGCGGATGTTGTCGGCCATCGAGGAGCAGAAGTTGTCTGCTGACGCGCTCTCGGCCCTGCGCAAGCGCTGGGAGCTCGCAGGCAAGAAGACGCCGGTGGTCGGCTTCACCGGTACCGGTGGTGCCGGCAAGTCATCGGTGGTTGACGAGCTTCTGCAGCGTTTTCTGGCGGCGTTTCCGGAGATGCGCATCGCCGTTCTCGCCGTCGATCCGACCCGTCGGCGCTCGGGCGGCGCGCTCCTCGGCGATCGCATCCGCATGAATGCGCTGAGATCCCCCCGGGTCTTCATGCGATCGCTGGCCACGCGTCGACAGCACGCGGCGACGAGCCCGGTGCTGGCCGATTGCATCGGCTTTCTGAAGGGCCAGGGCTACGATCTCGTTATCGTCGAAACCGCAGGTATCGGCCAGGCAGACACAGAAATCGTTGATTTGGTGGACTTCTCTGTCTATGTCATGACGTCGGATTACGGCGCCCCCAGCCAGCTCGAAAAGATCGACATGATCGACTTCGCCGACCTCGTCGTCCTGAATAAATACGATCGTCGCGGAGCGCAGGACGCCCTGCGTGACGTGCGCAAACAGTGGCGGCGAAATCACGTCAACTTCGGTGCGGCTGACGAGGACGTGCCGGTTTACGCGACCATCGCCTCGCAGTTCAACGACCCCGGTATCACGTGGATGTTCGCGAACCTCTGTCGCCTTCTGGCGGCGAAGGTCGGGCTGGACTCGTCCCGCTGGACGCCTGCGGTAGATACATCGGTTCGCGAGCCCCGTGACACCGTGCTGATTCCGTCGAGCAGGACGCGTTACCTGTCGGAGATCGCGGAGTTCGCGAGGCGCGACAACGCGGCTATTGACGCCGAGCGGAAGGCCGTCGAGCTTGTCCAGTCGGCTTGGCTCGCCCTCGCCAGCCTCGATGATCCACACTTGCCGGCCGAGCTCATGCCCTACGCGGACGCGGACCTCGCCGACGGTGATGCCACCATCGTGAGGCTCCGGCGGCGCTACAACGACGCGCTGGCCACGCTGCCCCGGGAATCCGTCGAGCTGCTGCAGCAGTGGCCGGCGGTACGGGCGGGCGTGACGGACGCGGAATACCGCTACCAGGTACGCGGCAACACGATCACCGGCAGCAACTACACGGAGTCCCTGGCGCGCCTGAAGGTGCCAAAGGTCGCGGCCCCGAGGCTTCGCGGCTGGAGCGACCTGCTGCAGTTCCTGCGGAAGGAAAATCTCCCCGGACACTACCCTTACACGGCGGGCATCTATCCCTACCGGCGGGCCGGCGAGGAGCCGATCCGCATGTTTGCCGGCGAGGGAACGCCGGAGCGAACCAACCGGCGCTTCCACTATCTGAGCGCCGGGCAGAAGGCCACGCGGCTCTCGACGGCCTTCGATTCGGTGACCTTGTACGGTGAGGACCCGCACGAGCGACCGGATATTTACGGCAAGGTCGGTAACTCCGGTGTCAGCATCGCAACGCTCGATGACATGAAGAAACTCTACTCGGGTTTCAATCTCTGCGACCCGATGACCTCCGTGTCCATGACGATCAATGGGCCGGCGCCGATCATCCTCGCGATGTTCATGAATACCGCCATTGATCAGCAGGTTGAAACCTATCTGCGCGCCGACGCGAGCCGCTGGACCGAGGCACAGCAGACGATCGACGGGATGTACGCGGGCCGTGCCCGGCCCGTTTACGACGGCGAGCTGCCGCAGGGACACGACGGTCTCGGGCTCGGCCTGCTGGGCGTGTCCGGGCGTGATCTGGTACCTGAGGAGACCTACGTCGCTATCGCGACCGACGCGCTGAAGGCCGTCCGCGGCACTGTTCAGGCGGATATCTTCAAGGAAGATCAGGCCCAGAACACCTGCATCTTTTCGACGGAGTTCGCGCTCAGGATGATGGGCGACGTGCAGGAATCGTTCATCCGGCGTGGCGTGCGCAATTTCTACTCCGTGTCGATTAGCGGGTACCACATCGCGGAGGCGGGTGCGAACCCGATCTCGCAGCTGGCTTTTACGCTGTCGAACGGCTTTACGATCGTCGAGTATTACCTCGCGCGGGGCATGCACATCGACGAGTTTGCGCCGAACCTGTCGTTCTTTTTCTCGAACGGCATGGATCCGGAGTACAGCGTCATCGGGCGCGTCGCGCGCAGAATATGGGCCCGCGCCATGCGGCATCGCTACGGTGCAAGCCCGCGCAGCCAGATGATGAAGTATCACATCCAGACGTCCGGTCGGTCGCTGCACGCGCAGGAAATTCAGTTCAACGATATCCGGACGACGCTGCAGGCGCTCTACGCGCTCCTCGATAACTGCAACTCGCTGCACACAAATGCGTACGACGAGGCGATAACGACCCCTACCGAGGAGTCGGTCCGGCGTGCGGTGGCCATTCAGCTCATCATCAACCGCGAGCTTGGACTCAACGCCTGCGAGAATGCCCTGCAGGGCAGCTACCTGATCGAGGAACTGACGGATCTGGTCGAGGAAGCCGTCTACCGCGAGTTCGACGCCCTGACAGAGCGGGGTGGGGTGCTTGGCGCGATGGACACGATGTACCAGCGCGGGAAGATCCAGGACGAGAGCCTCTACTACGAACATAAGAAGTTCGACGGGTCGCTGCCGTTGATCGGCGTCAACACGTTCTTGCCGAAAGAGCGCGGTGGCGAGATCACGACGACGATCGAGCTGATCCGGAGCACCGAAGAAGAAAAGCGCGCCCAGATCACGAACACGAGGTCTTACGCGGAAGCGAGGAACCCGTTGAAACCCACGGCGCTTCGCAACCTGCAGGCGGCGGCGCGCCAACGGCAGAACATGTTCGAGGAGCTGCTGGACGCCGTGCGCTACTGCTCGCTGGGGCAGATCAGCCACGCCCTGTACGAGGTCGGCGGCGAGTACCGCAGGAACATGTAGGTTAAGACCGATCGGGTTGCGGGCGGCGGCGTACGAGAATGGCGCCGCTGTAGCTCATCACATCGACTCGGTTCTGGTTTACGGTGCTCCAGCCGGCGCGCACGATCCCCATCTCCGGGCGGCTTCTCGAAGCCCTGACGTCCAGCGTTTCCTGGCGAACGGACAGAACGTCGCCTGGGTATACCGGCACCAGCCACTTGAGATCCTCGACACCGGGCGAGCCCAGCGACTGGACGCCCTCCGCCTGCCAGTGGTCGACCATCATGCGCATCGTCATTGCGCACGTGTGCCAGCCACTGGCCGCGAGGCGGCCAAAGTACGTGGCCGCGGCAGCGTCGTCATCGAGATGGAAGGGCTGTGGATCGTAGTCTTTCGCGAACCGCAGGACTTCGTCGCGCGATACGAGGTAGCGACCGAACTCCTCAACCTGGCCGACGAGGCAGTCTTCGAGATACCGCGTCATCGAGGGCTCAGAGCCGCATCCCGCCCGTCACCGCCAGGACCTCGCCGGTCACGTACGGGGCGCCGGCGCAGAGGTAGGCAATGACGTCGGCGTAATCCTGAGGCTCGCCGACTCGGCCAAGGGGAACGTCCCTGCGGGCCGCTTCGTTGATGTCGCCAAACGAGCATTCCCAGTTGGAGTTGACATACCCGGGTGCAATCCCGTTGACGCGCACGTCAGGTGCGAGGCCGCGGGCCAGTTCGCGAGTGAGACCAACCAGTGCCGTCTTGGCCGTCGCGTAAGCGAGGCTGCTCGCGCCGCCACCGTAGGCGGCAATGGAAGCCGTATTCACTACGGCACCGCGTGCCCGTCGCAGCTCCGTTGCAAGCGTCTTCGTGATCCAAAAAGCGCTCATCAGGTTGATTCGGAGAATCCGGTCCCAGAAGTCGTCGGTCAGCGCGTCGAGATTGTTCGCGGCAATGGGCGTGCGCGTGAGGGGCGCTCCCGCATTGTTGACTACATAGTCTATTCCGCCGAGAAGCCCGAGTGCGTTCATCGCCGCGCCGCTCGCCTGCACAGAGTCGCTCAGATCGGCGGCGACCGGGTGGACGTCGAGTCCGTCGGCACGCAACGTGCGGATTGCATCGTCCAGCGGCTTTCCCGGAAGGTCGTTCATCGCGACTTTCGCCCCGGAGGCGGCCAGCAGTTTCGCCGTGGCAAAGCCGATGCCCGATGCGCTGCCCGTAATGAAGGCACGCCGTCCGGCAAGTTTGTAATCGATGAGCCGCGTCGGCTGGCTGTTCACGTCAATCTCCCACCACGGGGCCGAGTTCGGAGCGCGACCCCGGCGAAACCGCCTTCGGCGTCGGCGGCGCGGACCAGTCGATCGGGACAATCGCCGGCAGTATCGCGACCCAGCCGAGGAGGCCAAGGATATTCACGGCCGCCGCCAGCGAGAAGGCCACGTCAAACAGGCCGGTTCGCTCGACCAAAAACCCGGTCAGGACGGGTGCGATGAGGCCGGCGACGTTACCCGCGGCATTTTGCACGCCGACCCAGCGCCCCGTTGCCGAGGGTCCCGCCATGATCTGCGGGATCGCAAACAGGCCCGGATAGGAGCAACCGCTGACGATCTCAAACAGGAACAGTGCCGCTACCAGCCCGTCGGCCGGGAGGATCAGCATCGCGATCATGCAGGCGATCCCGGCGACGTGGTTGGCGGCCATGATGCCCTTGTAGAGCAGCGTCGGGCTGATGCCGCGGCGGATCAGCCGATCGACCGCCCACCCGGACGCGAGCGCACTGAGTGCATTCAGCAAATAGGCCCAGGACGCCACCGCGACCATGGCCCCAGGCGAGAAGCCGCGCGACTTGACGAGGTAGTAGGGCAGCCAGGAAACGATGAAATAGTAGCCGTAGTTGGATGCAAAATGACCGAGCGATGCGCCCCACAGTGCCCGGCGGCGCAGTATGTCCGTGAAGCGAGGCGCGGGATCGCTCACCGCGGCCGCGAGAGGCGTTGCCGGTTTCCGGATCATGGCGCGGCTCCAGGGCAGCAGCCATAAGAGCGACACCAGGCCGAAGGCAACGAACACCGGGCGCCAGCCGTACAGGGTCATGAGGAAGCCGCCGACGGCGGTACCCACGGCCGGACCCACCAGGTAGCCAAAGGTCAGAACGCCGTTCGCAAAGCCAAGCTTGCTGACAGGTACTGCATCGGCAAGGACCTTGGACGCGCAGGGGAAGGCAACGCTCTCGCCGACGCCGAGCAGAATCCGAAGTCCAAGCAGGGTGATGAAGCCGCCGGCCAGGCCCGTCAGTAGCGTGGACACCGACCACAGGAAGACCCCGAGGCCCAGCACTCGTTTCGCGCCGTACCGCTCGGCGAGCCAGCCCATGAAGGGCATGAGCGGGACGTAGCCGTAGTAGAACGCCGAGAGCAGGATGCCCAGCTGGCTGGGCGACAGACCGAGCTGGTCCTGCATGAGCGGAGCAGCCGTGGCCAGGTTGCCGCGATCGACGTAGTTGATGAAGACGGCGGCGGTGACGAGCATGACAAGGCGGAAGGGCGCGGTCGGCGTCGTCATGTCGTTTGTCCCGAAATAATGCGGCACGGGCAGCCGTGCCCTGGCAAGGCCGGCGCGGGTCTGCTGCAGTGCCACGGCTTTCTGTGCAACCGTGGCTGAAAACACTACCATACAACGCGGCGTGAGCGGCCCTGCCCCGCGCGCCCAGCCCAGAGGTGCATCATGTTCCGAGCCCTGCTGATTGATAACGCCACGGGCGCTATCAGCGCGTCGGTCACCGAGGTCGACGACGAGCGGCTGCCGGCCGGGGACGTCACTGTCGACGTCAGCCATTCGACCCTGAACTACAAGGACGGGCTGGTGCTCACGGGTGGCGGAGGACTCGTCAAGACCTACCCCCACGTCCCTGGCATCGACTTTGCCGGCACCGTGCGTGAGAGCAGCCATCCGGGTTACCGACCGGGCGATCCGGTCATCCTCACCGGCTGGCGCGTTGGCGAGCTTCGCTGGGGTGGCTACGCTGAGCGGGCGCGCGTTGACGGCGACTGGCTGGTGCCGCTGCCGCCGGGATGGACCGCCGGGCACGCCATGGCGGTTGGAACGGCCGGCTTCACCGCCATGCTGTCATTGATGGCGCTGGAGGATCGGGGGCTCACGCCGGATCACGGTGAGGTTCTCGTTACCGGTGCGGCCGGCGGCGTGGGCTCGGTCGCGGTCGCCCTGCTCGCGGCCCGCGGCTACCGTGTCGTTGCATCGACCGGGCGTGAGTCGGCGCACCCGTACCTCGGGGAACTCGGTGCCACGGAGATCGTCAGTCGCGAAGCACTGTCGGAGCCCGTGAAGCGACCGCTTGAGTCCGAACGCTGGGCCGCGTGCATCGATTCCGTTGGTGGCACGACGCTCGGTCGTGTTCTCGGGCAGCTGAAATACGGCAGTTCCGTCGCGGCCGTGGGGCTTGCGGGCGGTTCGCGCCTCGACACGACGGTCGTGCCGTTCCTGCTCCGCGGCGTCAACCTGCTTGGCATCGACTCTGTCCTGTGCCCGATGGCACGACGCCGGCAGGCGTGGCAACGGCTCGCGACCGAGCTTGCGCCGTCGACGCTGGACCGGATGGTGGTCAATGCCGGACTCGCGGACGTGATCAGCCTCGCGCCCGAGATTCTTGCCGGGCGAGTGCGTGGCCGCGTCGTCATTGACGTCCGACGGTAGCACCCGTGGCCGCCCAGGCGGCGCCAATTGATAGAGGGTTCCCGGAAAAGCATGCTTACCATTCAGCGTCTTGAAACGTTCGCCAACGAGTTCGTGTGCTTTGTACGGGTGACCACGGACTCGGGTGCACAGGGCTGGGGTCAAACCTCGACGTACAATGCGGACATTACCGCAACGATTTTCCACCGCCAGGTTGCGCCGTGGGCGCTCGGTGCTGACGCCAGTGAGATAGGGCCGCTGATCCAGCGCATCGAGGAGCGTGAGCACAAGTTTCCGGGCAGCTACCGCTGCCGGGCGCTCGCGGGACTCGACACGGCCCTCTGGGATCTCAAGGGCAAGCTCGCGGGAAAGCCGGTCGTTGCGCTGCTCGGCGGTCAGCCGGGGAAGCTTCGGGCCTATGCGTCATCGATGAAGCGCGACATCACTCCGGCGGCGGAGGCCGACCGGCTGGTCCGTTTGCGTGATGAACTGGGCTTTGACGCGTTTAAGTGGCGCGTTGCCGCGGAGTGCGGGCGCGACGTCGACGAGTGGCCCGGCAGAACGGAGGACGTCGTGCCGACGGTTGCCCGTGCGCTCGGCGATCGTGTCGCGAAACTCGTCGATGCAAACAGCGGATTTTCGCCACGTCGCGCGATCGAGGTCGGGCGCCTGTTGCAGGCCGAGGGGGTGGGGCACTTCGAGGAGCCGTGTCCTTACTGGCACCTCGAGCAGTCCAAGGAGGTCGCCGATGCGCTCGAAATCGACGTCACGGGAGGCGAGCAGGACTGGGATCTTGCGACGTGGCAGCGCATGGTGGACATGCGGGCCGTGGATATCGTCCAGCCGGACGTGATGTACATGGGCGGCATCGCGCGCACCCTCAAGGTCTGTGACATCGCGGCGGCCGCAGGGCTGCCGATCACGCCGCACAGCGCGAACCTGTCGCTCGTGACGATGTGCACCATGCACCTGCTGGGCGCCATCGCCAACCCGGGCAAGTACCTTGAGCTGTCCATCGAGGGTGCGGACTACTACCCCTGGCAGCAGGGTCTGTTCCTTGGCGATCCGTATCGCGTCGATGCCGGGCACGTCACGATCCCGGACCTGCCGGGGTGGGGGGTCGAGATCAACCCGGCCTGGCTGGCGCAGGCGAGCTACCAGTGCAGCGAGCGAGCCCGCTGACCAGACCCCTACCGGCGTATTGAAACCGCGCTGGTGACGCCCCCCCAGTAATCGGGCGCCGCGTAAAGGCCTTTCAGGAAAGCAATGAATGCCTGGACTTTGGCCGGTACGAAGCGCTGCTGGGGGTAGAGGGCGATGATGTCGAAGTCCGGGAGCGCGTAGTCGTCGAGCACCGTGACGAGTTCACCTCGGGCAAGCGCCCCCTGAACCTCCCAGGTAGAGCGCCAGCCGATGCCGAGACCCTGGCGCATCCAGTCGAAGAGGATTTCTCCGTCATTGCACGACAGGTTGCCACCGACCCGCACGGCCGCGACGTGATCGTCGCGCATGAAAGTCCAGCCACCCTGCTGGCCGCTGCCCGGGCTCAGGGTAAGGCAATTGTGATTGAGCAGGTCCTCGGGCACCCGCGGCGTGCCGCGGCGGGCGAAGTAGTCCGGTGAGCCGCAGACCACCCTTCGGTTAGGGTGCAGCTTGACGACCACGTGATTGGGATCGCGCACCGGTCCGATTCTCACCGCGAGATCAACGCGGTCACGCACCAGGTCGACGATGCTGTCGGTCAGGCTGAATGACAGCTTGAGGCCGGGGTGCCGGGCGGCGAAGGCGGCCGCGTGGGGCGCCACGTGGTGCCTGCCAAAGCCGGCCGGCGCGGACACCATGAGCTCGCCGGTAACCGACCGGCGGCTCTTGGCGATGCTGAGTTCCAGGTCGTCGAAGTCGCGAAGCATCACGCGGCAGCGCTCGAGAAACTGTTCGCCGATTTCGGTGAGTTTCAGGCCCCGAGTCGAACGGTGCATCAGCTTGACGCCAAGGCGCTCTTCCAGCGCGCTCAGCCGACGTCCCATGACCACCGGTGTTACCCCTTCG
>CAITAM010000438.1 GCA_903890265.1 uncultured Pseudomonadota bacterium
AGGCCGGGTGAGTCGTGACGAACTGTTGACGATATCGGCGCGGGCCGATCCGCGAGTGCTGGGTGAAGCCTATCTCAAGCGGGTCGCCGACCAGGCCGCCGGCGCCGTGCGTTTCCTTGACAAGCTACCGATGAACTATCTCTACGCCGGCCTGATCGCGAAATCGCTGCCTGGCGCCCGACTGGTCCTGGTCGATCGCGATCCGATGGCGGTGGGCTACGCGATGTACAAAACGCTGTTCAATCAGGGTTATCCGTTCTCGTATGACCTGGACGAACTCGGTCGGTACATCGCAGGCTATCGGCAGCTGATCGAACACTGGCGCCGACTTCTTGGCGCCCGGCTGATCGAGGTGAAGTACGAGGATCTCGTCGCCAACCCTTCTGGGCAAACACGCCGGCTGATCGATCGTTGTGGCCTTGCCTGGGACGACGCCTGTCTCGCGCCGCAGGACAACCCGGCCCCAAGCAGCACTCAAAGCGCCGTGCAGGTGCGCCGTCCTATCTATCGTGACGCCATCGACCAGTGGCGGCGCCACGAAGCGAATCTCGCACCGTTGGCGCGCTGGGTCCGTTGACGCCTCGGCGACCCCATCGGTTAGTCTCATCCCAATCAGGTATAGCCGTGCCATGCCCCTGAAAATCATCGACCACGAAACCGTCGAGCGCCTGCTCACTTACGATGCCGCTATCCCCCTGATGCGCGAGGCGATGATCGCGCTCTCGACCGGCCGCACCCAGCAGACCCTGCGCCAGATCATCCACATGGGCGGCGGCCGGATGTTCGGGGTGATGCCTGGAGCCACCGAGTCCACAGTCGGCGCCAAGCTGATCAGTGTCTTCCCCGACAACTTCGCCAGTGGACTGTCCTCACACCAGGGCGGTGTGCTGTTGTTCGACCCCGCGACAGGCGCCCCCGTCGCACTGCTGCAGGCCGGGGCCGTCACCGCCATCCGCACCGCCGCCGCCAGCGCCGCCGCGACTGATGTGCTTGCGCGAGAAGATGCTTCGGTTCTGGCGCTGCTGGGCTATGGCGAACAGGCGCTGACCCACGCCCGCGCTATCACCAGGATCCGGCCAATCAGGAAGATCATCGTCTGGGGCCGTAACCCTGATCTTGCCGCGGGGATGGCGGTCAAACTTGAAAACGAGCTGCATATTTCTGCGACCAGCGCACCCTCCGTGCACGTCGCCTGCGCCGGCGCCCACATCATCTGCGCGGTGACCGCCGCTGCTGAACCGATCCTGTATGGGGCCGACGTCGCGCTCGGAACCCACGTCAATCTGGTGGGGGCGGGGACCGCGGCCCAGCGCGAGGCGGATGACACTCTGGTCGTGCGCGGACGCCTGTTCGCAGATCACCGCGAGGGAGTGCTGAAGCAGGGCGGCGAGGTTCTGCACGCCATCGCCGCCGGCCTGATCGGTGAGAGTCATGTACAGGGGGAGATCGGCGAAGTGATGGCCGGCACGCTCACCGGACGTCAGACGGCCGAGGACGTCACTCTCTATAAATCCCTGGGCGCGATCGTTCAGGATCTGGCCGCCGGCTGGTTCGTATTCCAGCGGGCCCTCGAACTCGGCCTTGGTGTCGACGCAAATTTTTGACCCTTCGCAAGGTCGCAACTTTGTTAGAATGTGTTCTAAACATTTCCCCGAATGGGGTCTGACAAGGGAGAAGCGCAATGGGCCTGAAAACGCCTGAGGAATACGTCGAGAGTCTGCGCGATGGTCGCGTGACCTATTGGGACGGCGAGCGCATCGACGACATCACCACCCATCCGCGCTTCCGGGTTCCCATCGGCGTTGTCGCCCGCGACTATGACTATTTCGCCGCCGGGGCAGGGGAGGTGCGCCGCTATACCACCGAAGACGGGTCCCAGGCCCATCGCATCTACCAGATCCCCCGCACCGAGGACGACCTCAACACCCGCATAGACATGATGGGCATTACCTCGATCGGCACCGCCGTCAGTGGCGTCTTCATGGCGCTGATGAGCGTCAAGGATCAGGTCGCCGAGGTCAATCCGATGTATGCGGAGAACATCGAGCGCCTTTATCTCCACTGCCGCGACAACGACCTGCGCGGCGCCGAGGTAATCACCGACGCCAAGGGCGACCGCAAGCGCCGCGCGCATGAGCAGGACGATCCCGACCTTTATGTCCGCATCGTCGAGCGCCGCTCAGATGGTATCGTCGTGCGCGGGGCCAAGCTGCACATCACCGCAGCCTCACTCATTCACGAACTGGTAGTGATGCCGACCAAGGGCATGCGTCAGGACGAAAAGGACTACGCGGTTTCATTCTCGATCCCGGTCAATGCGCCGGGCGTGAAGATCATCAACCGCAGCTTTGCTCCCGCCGAACTCAACGCCTTCGACT
>CAITAM010000439.1 GCA_903890265.1 uncultured Pseudomonadota bacterium
CCCGGACGGAAGAAAAATGGATGACGGCCGCAACCAGTGCCGAGAGCGACAGCGCCGAGCAGAGAAAAAACGTGGTGCCGAGACGCCAATCGCTCGCCGGCAGATGGCTGACGGTGGACAGAATAAAATTGCCCGCGAGCGGACAGACTACCAGCGCAAGGCTGTTGATCGAATTCAGGGAGCCCTGCATCAGCCCCTGCTCGCGAGGACCTACCGCTGACGACATCATCGACTGCATCGTCGGACCAACGGCGTACGACAGGAAATTGGCGAGCATGACGACGTACATCAGCCAGCCGACGGTGACCAGCCCGTAGCAGAGGTAGGCGATGCTGGCCGAGAGGATTCCGGCGATTACGAGCCGCCGCTGCCCGAACAGCTTGAGCAATCGGCTCTGCAGACCGCCCTGCACGACGGCACCCAGCATGCCGACGAGGAAGAGCGCGAACCCGTTCTGCTGCGGGTCCCAGTGGAAGCGAAACGTCGTGTACAGAACAAAGGTGCTCTGCAGCGTGTACTGCGCGAAGATGGCGAGACCGTACACCACGACCAGAAGCCCGATGCCCCGCAGCTTGCCGAGGTTCGCCAATGCCGAAAAAGGGTTGGCGGCCCTGAGCGACACAGCCGATCGCCGATCCTTGGGCAGCGACTCGGGCAACACGAAATAGCCGTACAGCCAGTTAATGACCGCCAGTGCGCCGGCGATGTAGAACGGCAGGCGGATGCTGTGCACGCTGAGGAGGCCACCCATGACCGGCCCGAAGATAAAACCGAGTCCGAACGCGGCACCCATTTTTCCAAACGCCTTGGCGCGCTCGGCGGGTGGCGTGACGTCGGCAATGTAGGCACTCGCGACAGAAAAGCTCGCCGCGGTCCCGCCGCTGACAATTCGAATCAGGAACAGCGCGACCAAAGACGTGGCAGTGGCATGGATAAAGTAGCTGCAGCCGAGCCCGAAAATGGAGACGAGCAATACCGGACGGCGCCCGAAGCGGTCGCTCAAGGCACCCAGCATGGGGGCGCAGAAGAACTGCATCGTCCCGTAGGTGGCGGAGAGGAGTCCGTACCACAACGACTGCTGGTCGGGTGACGACGTGAACTGGCCTACGAGGGCCGGCAGCACCGGCAGGATGAGGCCGATGCCCAGTACGTCGAGGAACACGGTAACGAAGATAAAGGCCTGGCTCGCCCGCTTATCTTTCGTAAATAGCCTCTGCAGCACGTCCTGAGTCCTTCCGCTGGACGCCCATGGCCATCCCGGAAAAACTCCTTGATGCGGCGCTCTTGCAAATTATAGCGCCGTAACCGCCCCGGTGCTTCCCGGTCGCACCTCGGCCCGCATTGAAAAACGCGGACCGTAGCCTTCGTCGGCACCAGCCGGTGCGGAGGGTCAGGGCCGTGACGGGCCGGCGAGGTTCAGAAAGTAGCGCTCGAGCTCAGACTGCTGGGCTGCCGTCGTCAGTATGCCCCGCGGCATGCGCTCGGGCCCGGCGGCTGGCGACAGCCTGAACAGGATCTCGTCGAGCAGCCGCCCGCGACGGTAGCCCGCGTCCTGCAACGCCGTCTTCAGGGCGGCGGGGTCTGCGAATGGCAGTTTCGGTCCGACCGCCCCCGTGTGGCACTCCGCACAACGCTGCACGAGCTCGGGCCGATGCTCGTCTGCGGCCACCCGCGCGACGGCGGTCGGGCGGATCCCGGTCGGTGGCGCCGCTTCACTTTGCTGTACGCGCAGGTGCGCGCTGCGCAGGTAGGCGCAGTACGCGTCGGAGTCCCCTGACTCTGCACGATGCCGCGCGGGGCCAAGGTCGGGGTCCGTCGTCCCGATCAGGACCGCGAGGATGGCCGCCGGATCCGGGATGCCGTCCGGAATCGCGAGATCCGCACCATCACGATCGAGTGGCAGCATCCACCGCTGTGGCCGAAGACCGACCAGCTCCTCGGCGAGGGCACGAAACTCCGTCAGGTCTGCGTGGCGAAACCCGGCCCGATACCCGTCCGTCCTCGATGCGCGCCGCGAAGCGGACTCCGTGGCCTGCCGCTGATCGTCGAGCGTAGGAGCAGGCCGTAGCCGGCGCACCGCACTCTCGACCGCCGATCGCTCGTCGGCGGAGAGAAGCCCCGCTACGCTGCTGCAGCGCGGATCCGCGGCCGACAGGAGTGCGTACCGGTAGCGTCGGAATTGCGACGCGCTGGCGAGCTCCGTCATCAACGCCCGCTCCTGCATCGCGCTCAGCAGCGCGCCGAGCCGCGCATTGGGCGGCTCGAACCCCTCGCCGTTGTAGCGATCGTGCGCAGAGCCCACGTACGTCGTGCGATCGGAAAATCGAGCCGCATTGATCAGCCAGCGGTACCGCGGGTCTTGCGGCTGCCTCAACAAGAAAGCGTGCATCCCCTGCGCTTCCTTTTCGGAAAGGCCGGACCGGTACCGCTCACCGTAAACGCCAGGCCAGGTAGGCGCGCTGTCCCAGATGGGTCGCGCCGGACGACCGTGACAGGCCACGCAGCGCGCGGGATTGTCCTCGGACACCTCCGGCGGCAGACCGTCCCGAAAGGCGATTTCCCGGAAATGGAAGCTGCTGGTCGACGGATCAAACTCCATCGTTTCGAGGGCGTCGAAACCGCGGGCGTCCGGATCGCCGTTGAAGGTCACGACCAGTCGGGCGTCGGCACCAAAAAGGATCGCCCGGGGCGCCGAAAACGACGCGCCCTGCAGGCTCCGACTGGAAAACACCAGGGTGTAGTTTGCCCGGGTCGCCTCGGGAAGCACCGCGAGTGCCTCCTCGACTCGATAGGCTTTGGCGTCGGCAATTGCCCGAACCAGCGAATCGATCTCAGCCGCCCGCGCGGCCGGAACCGAGCTCGCGCCAAGCACCAGAGCCAGCAGCCACCGCGCGCACTTGTCCAAGGCCGTCTCCGGATACCCTCAGTACGGGTATCGGCACCGGGCGCGGTGACCTTAAGGATCGGGCTTCAACCCCAGCCGGCCCTGACGACGAGCTGCAGCAGCGAATCACCCAGTAAGCGATGCACGGCGGCGGTCGGGTGGTATTCGTCCCACCAGAAGTAACGGTCCGGCGGCCCACGCCGTGGCCCCGGCGAGGGCAGCATGGGCTGGCACGGGCTCCTGGTGTCAGCAAGGCCGTGCGCGGCGCCATCGACCGCGAGGTGCCGCATTTCCTCGGCTGCCGGAAAGACCTCGACGACCGGCGCCCCGCTGACGTGCGCCAGCTCGTCGGCCAGTGCGGCATCGAAGGCGCGCACGAAGGAGTTCGCGCGCTCGACCGACACCCCGGCCTCGGCGATGAAAGGAACCTGCTCAAGCGCATAGGCTCCGGACACCACGAAGCGCTCACCGCCAAGCGTCGTCAGCCGGCTGACGGCCGCGGCCACGCAGTAGGCCGCCCGAGCGGCGATGACGGCTGGCGAGAGCCGCAGGCCGCCATCAAGGCTGATGTAGCCAGGCTGGTGAAAATCCTCGTACTGGAAAAAGTCGTTCGCGCCGGCCGCGATCACGAAAACGGTGTCCGCAGGCACGCGCGAGCCGCGCAGCGTCAGCGCATAGCTCTCCACTTGTGCAGCGAGGCCGGTGTCCACAAAGTAACTGAGCCAGGCATGGTAATTGCCGCCGGCGGCGCGCGCGCCGCCGATCGCGAAATTATGCAGGGGTCGATCCAGCGCCCGTGCGACGTGCTCGACCATCGACGGCCCGTCCGACCAGCGCCCGTCTGCGTACAACGGACTCCCGGGTGGCGCCGGCAGCAGCTTGGCGTCCGGCACGTGCGCCTCAACGGCGCCGCGGCTCACGGTGAGCGCGGCACCCGAATCGAGGTAACTGTCACCGAACGCAACAAGGCTGCCCATCGGTCAGTTCCGGGTCCCGTAGAGCTCTGCGCGCACTTCCGCCGTGTGCTGCCCGAGCCCGGGTGATGCCCGGTCGAGCGTGAGTGTCGACGCCGAGAACACCACCGGCGTGCGGACACCCGGCACCGTGCCGCCGGCGAGCCACGGCGCCGGCAGATCAACCCGAAGACCGCGATGCCGCACCTGAGGGTCGGCATGCACGTCTGCCAGCGTGTTGATCGGCCCCGCGGGAACCCCGGCGGCCTCAAACGACGCGAGGAGCTCGTCCCGGCCCCTGCTGGCAAATGCCGCGGTCAGCTTCGGGATCAGCGTGGCGCGGTTCAGGACTCGGTTCTGGTTGGTTGCGTAATCCGGATCGGTCGCGAGATTCGCGACCCCGAGAATCTCGCAG
>CAITAM010000440.1 GCA_903890265.1 uncultured Pseudomonadota bacterium
AGCCGTGCGCAGGCAAGGTAGGAGACGTCCGTGTTCTGCTTGCGGGTGAAGACCGGGTAGCCCGCGAGGCCGCGCTCCTGCGCACGCTTGACCTCGCTGTCCCAGTACGCGCCCTTGACGAGCCTGACGTTGAGGCGACGGCCGTGGGTGCGCGCCGCGGCCGCGAGGAAGCGGATCACGTCCGTCGCACGCTTCTGGTAGGCCTGCACGGCGAGCCCAAACCCGCCCCAGCCGCCGAGGCCCGGTGCCGCGAGCACGAGCGACACGAGCTCAAGCGACAGCTCGAGCCGCTCCGACTCTTCCGCATCGACGCACAGCGCGACCCCGCCCGCCGCCGCCCGCTGCGCAAGATCGAGCAGCGCCGGGCCGAGTTCCGCCAGCACGCGCTGGCGGTTCGCGTAGTCGTAGCGCGGGTGCAGGGCGGAGAGCTTCACCGAGATGCTCGGCGCCGCCTCCGGCGTGACGTCGCGGTTCGCGCGTGCGGCGCGCGCCAGCGCCTCGACCGCCTCCTGGTAGGCGACGAGATAGCGAGCGGCGTCCGCTTTCGTCAGCGCCGCCTCGCCCAGCATATCGAACGAATAGCGGTAGCGGGCGTTCTTGCCCTCGCCGGCCCGCGTCAGCGCTTCGTCGATCGTGCGGCCCATGACGAACTGGTGGCCCATGATGCGCATCGCCTGGCGCAGCGCCGCGCGCACGACCGGCTCGCCGACCCGGCTGACGAGCCCCTTGAGAAAGCCACCCGGGTCGCGCGTCGACGACGGATCCGGCTGCACGATGCGCCCGGTCAGCATCAGACCCCAGGTCGAGGCGTTGACGAACAGGGACGACTGGTCGGCGAGGTGCGACGACCAGTCACCGGCCGCGATCTTCTCGGCGATCAGCCGGTCGGCCGTGTCTGCGTCCGGGATGCGCAGCAGCGCCTCGGCGAGGCACATGAGGATCACCCCTTCCTGCGAACCGAGATCGTACTCGCGCAGGAACGCGTCCATGCCGCTGCGGCTGACGCGCGTGCCGCGCACGGTCTTCACGAGCTCAACGGCGCGGACCTGGACCTCGCGCGCGGCCGCGTCCGGCAGCGTCGCGAGCGGCAGGAGCTCGCGCAGCACCAGCGCCTCGTCGCCAAGCCACAGGCGGTTGATGGCGCGCGACACGGGATTGGAATAGGTCTCGTCAGCCGGGCGGATGAAATCGCCGTTCACACTTGGCATGACCGTGGCACCTTGGGGGACGGGATTGCCAGTGTAGCCGCTCCCCCGGTGGCCGCGAACCCCGCCGCCTAGGCGCGGCGCGAGCAGTAGTCGGCGAGGATTTTCGCGTGATCGAAAGCGAGTGGCGGCGGCGCCGCCGGATCGGCCATCACGAAGGCACGGGCATCGTCGCCCGCGACCGGCGTGCCGTGCGCGCGCCCGGTGTAGACCACGCTCACCGTGTGGCCGCGCGCATCGCGGGCGGGATCGGAGTACACCCCGAGCAGCCCGGTGAGCTCGACCTCAAGACCGGTCTCTTCGCGCATCTCGCGACGCGCCGCCGCTTCCACCGTCTCGCCGACGTCGACGAATCCGCCGGGCAGCGCGAAGCCCGGCGGCGGGAAGCGGCGCTCGATGAGCACGACCGGCCGCCCGGGGTGATCGAGGAGCTCGATCACCACGTCCACCGCCAGCAGCGGAGTGACCGGGCGGCCCACCGGGGCTCAGAAACTGAAGACGATGTTGGCCGTGAGCAGCGTGTCGGTCTTCTTCACGGTCTCGTCGGGAACCTTGCTGTGGTTACGGACGATGTAGTCGAGACCGAGCGCGAGCTTGCTGCTCATCTTGACGTTGATACCGATGTCGTTGGTGATGAACGTGTCGTCCTTGCCGCTCTCCAGCAGGAACTTGTCGAAGATCTTCGTCGCCGCGTTGAACGAGTGCTCGAAGTTGACGCCAGCGCGGAGAATCGCGTCGCCGTTCTGCGACCCGTCGAGGCGCAGCTTCGAGCGCCGGTAACCCACGCCGAGCTCGGTCGCGAGCTTGGTGTCGGCATCGTCGATCCACTTGTAGCCGTAGCCGCCGGTCGCCGTCGCCTGGTAGGTGTAGGCCGAGAAATGATCGTCGTCGTAGCGCAGCGCACCGAAGAGGTAGGAGCGCGGCGTCAGGGAGTAATCGGTCTGCCCGTGCAGCTCGTAGCGATCCGCCGAGGTGACGCCGCTCGTGTCGGCGCGCAGTGCCGAACCACCGAGCTGGTACTTCCAGTCACCGCTGAGCTCGGTCGCGTCGACCGCCGCACTCAGGGTCGTCGCCTCGGAGTTTCCGCGGCTGACGACGGCACCGAGGCTGCCCTTGCCGAACCAGACGTCCTGCGGCGGCGGCGGCGGCGGGTCGTCCGCGTGCGCGACGCCGGACAGCGTGGACAGAAGGAGCGCGGACAGCGCCAGGCGATGACTGAACTTGATCACGTCGAGAACTCTCCGGATACGGGAGCCAACCACGGCTCCGAGGGCCGGGAATTCTAGTCGCAAACGTCGCTTACTGCAGCGATTTCAGGGACTGGCAGGCGCGTCGCGCGGGCTCAGAATTCGTCCCAGTCCGCAGTCGGCGCCGCCTTCGCCACCGGACGCACGGGTGCCCGCACCCCGCCGGGCGCCGCCCGCCCGCTGAACGGC
>CAITAM010000441.1 GCA_903890265.1 uncultured Pseudomonadota bacterium
GAGGAAGAGAAGATGGAGCCGTGGATGGGGGCGCTGATGGACAACCTCGAGGTCCTGACGCAGAGCCATGACGGCGGCAACTGGGCCCGCGCGGCCACCAACGACCTGTTGCGCAACCGGATCAAGATCCGCTCGCTGAACTTCATGCGCGGCCGTACCTTCCTGCAGCGCTTCCTGATCCTGGACGAAGCGCAGAACCTCACCCCTAAGCAGATGAAGGCCCTCGTCACCCGTGCCGGTCCCGGCACCAAGATGGTGTGCCTTGGCAATATCGCGCAGATCGACACGCCCTACCTCACGGAGACGACCTGCGGCCTGACCTTCGTCGTCAACCGGTTCCGTGGCTGGACCCATTCGGGTCACGTGACCCTGGTGCGCGGCGAGCGCTCGCGCCTCGCGGATCACGCCTCCGACGTGCTGTGACCGCAGGTCACGCCGGGAACCTTCGGCCGCGATCCGGGTCTCAGTCCTGCATGCGCCTTCTTGCCGCCCGGCTGATCCTCCTCCTCGCGACCCTGCCGCTCGCCCTGCCGCTAGAGGTGCTGGCGGCGCCGGGTTCGTTCAGCGAACTGCCGGACATCGGCACGCCGGCGGACTCCATCCTGACCCCGGCCGACGAGTACCAGCTCGGCGGCATGGTCATCAAGGAGCTGCGCGACGCCGGGCAGATCATGGAAGACCCGGAGATCAGCGAGTACGTGCAGGGAATCGGTGACCGGCTGGTCGGCCACACGGCAGAGTCCAGCGCCGCCCGGCGCTTCCACTTCTACGTCATCAAAGAAGCGGACATCAACGCGTTCGCACTGCCCGGCGGCTACGTCTGCATCAACCTCGGCCTCATCCTCGCCACCAAGAGCGAGAGCGAGCTTGCCGGCGTCATGGCCCACGAGATCAGCCACGTCACGCAGCGCCATACCGTGCGCCAGATCCAGGCCGCGCAGCGCGGCAGCCTTCTTGCCACCGCGGCGATGCTGGCCGCCATCCTTGCGGGAGCCGCCGCCCATGACTCGAACGTCGGCCTTGCCGGCGTCATGGCGAGCCAAAGTGCCTCCATTCAGGCGCAGCTGAACTACAGCCGCGAGAGCGAGTACGAAGCCGACCGCATCGGCATCGGTGTCATGGCGGCCTCGGGCTTCGAGCCCGCGGGGATGGCCGCCTTCTTCGAGACGATGGGGCGGCGCACGGGCGCTGCCGGACCGAACGCGAAGATCATCGAGTTCCTGCAGACCCACCCCGTGACGAGCGCCCGCGTGGCCGAGGCGAAGGCCCGTGCCGCCGCCTACCCCGTGGTGCGGCCGGTCGACAGCGTGTCGTACTCACTGACGCGGGAACGGCTGCGGGTCTTCTCGGTACCGGTCGGCCAGAGCGCCGAGGCGTATTACGGGGACGTCGCGGCGCTCGGCGACGTCGCGCCGGACTACCGCCGCTACGGCCACGCGCTCGCCCTGATGCAGGACCGGCAGTGGGCGGCGGCCGTGCCGGAGCTGCGTGAACTCGTCCAGCAGCACGCGGACGTGATCGACTACCACACGGCGCTCGGCCAGGCGCTGCTCGGTGCCGGCGACACCGCGGGCAGCCAGGCCGTGCTGCAGCGTGCGATGGAGCTCTTCCCGCGCAATGTGCCCGTGACCGTGCGCTACGCCGAGACCCTGATGCAGGCCGGCAACCCGAAACTCGCCCACGCGGTCCTGCTCGACCTGTTCAACGTCATCAATCCGACCCAGCCGCAGATCCGGCTGATTGCGCTGGCGGCCAATGCCGCGGGCGAAACGGCCGAAGCGTATTACTACACCGCCGAGTCCTACGTACAGAACGGTGATCTGCTGCTCGCCATCAACACGCTCAGGATCGCGCTCTCGACACCGGACATCACGCCCATCCAGCGCAGCCGGTTCAAGGCGCGTATCGACGAACTGAAGGAGTACCTGCCGGCCCGGGCCCAGGCGGCCATCGAGCGCGGCGATCCGATTCCCGAACCCCGCCAGCCGCCCACCCAGGGGAGGCGCTGAGCGACCCGTCTTGTTACCATAGTCATCCGTTCCGGAGGTGACCATGGCCCCGCCCCTCGTGCCCCTCTCCCGCGTGGCCCTCCTCAGCGCAGCCCGCCGCGCGGTTCTGCTGCTCGGCGCGGCACTCCTCGCGGGACCGGCGCTCGCCGCCGACCCGAAGAAGCCGAACGACCCGCTGGAGCGGCTGAACCGGGCAACCTACGCCTTCAACGACGCGATCGACCGGATGCTGGCGAGGCCCCTCGCCCGCGGTTACAAGACGGTCACGCCGACCCCGGTCCGCGGCGCGGTGTCCAACTTTCTCGGCAACCTTTACTACCCGACCACGGCGCTCAACCAGTTCCTGCAGGGCAAGATCGGCCTCGGCTTCAGCGATTCGGCCCGCTTCGTCGTCAACTCGACGATCGGCATCGGCGGTTTCTTCGACCCGGCCACCCACATGGGACTCGCGGCGCACGACGAGGATTTCGGCCAGACCCTCGGCGCCTGGGGCGTGCCGCCCGGCCCGTACCTCGTGCTGCCGCTGTTCGGTCCCTCGGACTTTCGCGACGCGCCGACCCGGCTCGTCGACACCTACACCGAGGTGCCCCACTACGCCCCGAGGCGTTACCGGGTGAAGGCAGGTCTTCTCGTCCGTGGCGCCAACGGTATCGACCAGCGCGCCCAGCTGATCGGCGCGGACGAGGCGATTCGCAACGCCTTCGATCCCTACGCGCTGCTGCGCGATGCCTACGTGAAGCGCCGCGAGTACGTCATTCACGACGGCAACGTGGCGCCGGAGAACTTTGACGACGACACGGCCATGGAGGCTACGCCGGAGCCGGCCACGACCGCGGCGGACGACTCGACGCGGGCCGCCTCGCCAACGGTCGGCGGCGCAGACGCCGCGGCCGATCCGGTGGCCACGGTCATTGCGGAATCCGTCGCCTCCACCCGCTGAGCGGGTGCGCGCGGCGCACCCCGGCCTGCCTGGCTAACCGGGTCAAGGCAGAGCCGTCGCGCTAGACCCCGCGGTCGATCAGCGCCTCCGCGTCGCTGATCCTCGCAATCGCACGAAGCGCCGCCGGCACGTTCGTGTAACGAAGTGCACAGCCCGCGCTTCGCGCCCGTGACAGCCAGCAGATCAGAAGCGCAAGGCCGGCGCTGTCGACCGGATCGACGTCCTTGAGATCGATCTCCACCGTGCCCTGCGGCCGGAACAACGCCGCACCCGCCGGCAGCAAGGCGGTCGCCGTCTGAAAACCGGCCGGCCCGGACAGGGCGTAGCGGCCGGTCGCGGCGTCGACAGCGGTAAGAC
>CAITAM010000442.1 GCA_903890265.1 uncultured Pseudomonadota bacterium
ACGAGCAGCAGGAAATCAATCCCGTGCAGGCACGCCGCCGCCTGGGCCGCCGGGTAGGGGATCTTTTCGACGGCGACGCGCCCTGCCCCGCGCTCGATCCGCGCCGACAGCGACTCGCAGAGGAGCCGGGCTCCGGTCGCACCAGACACCGCCCCCGCGAGCTCCAGTGCACGTCCGCGAAGGGCAGCCCCCGACAACAGCAGGCCCACCCGTCGTCCACTGGCGAGCGCCTGCCTGAGCGCCCGCGAGGCCTCGTCGGCGCCGTCGGCGAGACCCCGGCGCGGGTCCGCCGGCGGGATAGCGGACCGGTGCTGCGGACTGACCGTGCCCCAGGCCGTGTCGGCGGGCAGGATTAACGTCGCGATGCCCGGCGCGCGGCGGGCGGCAGCCACCGCCGCGCAGGTTGATCGCGCCACGTCGTCGGGGCCGGTGATCCTGAGAACGAAGTCCGACATCGGCCGCGCCAGACCCTCGACGTCCGAGGTCAGCGGGGCGTCCAGAGCCAGATGCGACGAGGCATGGTCGCCGACGATGTTGACCACGGGTGTTCGGGCGCGACGGGCGTTGTGCAGGTTGGCCAGCCCGTTGGCGAGCCCCGGACCCAGATGGAGCAGCGTCGCTGCCGGCGCGCCGGTCATGCGGCCGTACCCGTCGGCGGCCCCGGTGACCACGTTCTCCTGCAGGCCGAGCACGCAACGCATGCGCTCATCACCATCCAGCGCCGCGACAAAGTGCATCTCGGACGTACCGGGGTTCGCGAAACACACGCGGATACCGCAGTCGAGCAGGGAGTTGCGAAGCACGGTGGCGCCGTTGGCGTCCGGCGATGTCGTCGTCATGCGCCAACCTCAGGTACGGATTCGGGCGGGGAAGCATAACAAACGCGCCTTACTCACGCGGTTGCCGAGCCACTACAATCCGACCGAACCATGGCGGAGCCTGAATGACAGCAACGATCCTTCCGGCAGAGCTCGTGCTGGCGTACCGGCAGGCGGACTACCGGGTGGTCGATCGCGAGTTCAGCGGCCTGCTTCGCATCGGTGAGGCGAGCGATGACCTTCGAGCGATCTTCCGCTGCCACGCGGTCGACTGCGCCGCTTTCATCACCGCCTGCAATCCCCTCGGCCAGCGAGTCAGCGAAGCGGCCAATCGCGACGCCATGGACCGGCTCTGCCGGACGGCCACGGACCGCGGGATAGCGTACCTTGCCGGCCTCGGAACGGACCCGGCGGGCCTGTGGGAAGGTGAACCGAGCCTCCTGCTGCTCGGCCTGCCACGCGAGGCCGCCGCCGGGCTCGGTCGGGAGTACGCGCAGAACGCCATCGTCTGGGCCGGCGGCACCTGCGTACCGGAACTCGTCCTGCTGCGCTGACGCGGGCCCGGCACGGCACGGCCGGTGCGATGGCTCGCGGCGCTGTCCTGCGGTGAGTACCTAGGCGCCTGCCACTCATCCGGATTGCCGCGCCGCTCGCCTTCGCAGGACACTGGTCACCAGGCAGGAACGCCTCCGGGAGGAGCACCGCACCATGGAATCGCCACGCCGAATCCTGATTATCGTCGACCCCACCGCCCAACAATCGCCGGCGCTGGCCAAGGGGCGGCGCCTCGCCAACGCCTTTCGCGCCAAAGTCGACCTGCTGCTCTGCGACGTCAATCCGGCGCTCGAGCCGGGTTTCTACCCGGATGCGGACAGCTACACGAGCGTCGTCGAGCCGGTGCGCGCCAGTCATGAGGCCCGGCTGCGGGTGCTTGCCACACCCTTCCTTGCCGACAAGCTGGACGTCACGAGTCACGTCGCCTTCGGCAAGCCCCTGTACCAGGCCCTGCTCGACCAGGTAAACCTTCGGCAGCCGGACCTCGTCATCAAAGACACCCACCACCATTCACTGCTCCGGCGCACGCTGCTGTCAAACACCGACTGGCATCTGATCCGCGACTGCACGGCGCCGCTCCTGTTGGTGAAGGACACGGTATGGAGCGTGACGCCGCGCGTCAGTGCGGCGGTCGATCCCGGCCATCCGCAGGACACGCCGGCAGCACTTGACCACGCCGTCGTGTACGCCGCGGAGCGGATTGCCCGCGGGCTCGGCAGCGAGGCTTCCCTCGTGCATTGCTGGTCACCGGTGGCGCTGTACGCGATGGGAGCGGTCAGCGGCGGCATGGGCGGCGTACCCGTGCTGATGCCTGCCGAGGTTATCGATGCGCAGCGTGACGCGGACCGGGAGCGTCTCGAGCACCTCGCCCGCGTCCATGACGTACCGACGGCGAGGACGCACCTTCGGGAAGGCATCGCGGTTGATGAGCTGCCCGTGTTCGCGGCACATCATGCACTCGACATTCTGGTGATGGGCGCCGTGTCGCGCAGCGGGATCGACCGGATCTTCATCGGGCACACGGCCGAGAGGCTCCTGGAAGGCTTGCCAAGCGACATTCTCGTGGTCAAGCTTGCCAAGACTCCCATGCACCCCTGATCCGACGGGAGCACTCCGGCGGATCGAGACCACGGACGGTGGACGATGCCCGAGGCGACAGTTCTGACCGGAGGCTGCCTGTGCCGGCGCGTCCGCTACCGGGCGGGGCCGCCGCTGTATACCGTATCGGTCTGTCATTGCGAGTCGTGCCGGCGCGGGATCGGCGCGCACGCGGTCGCCTGGCTCACCGTGTCGCGCGCGTCGCTGCAGTTCGCGGACGAGTTGCCGGCCCAGTACGCGTCATCGGCCGGTATCTTCCGGGCGCACTGCGCCGCCTGCGGAACCGCCATCAGCTACTACACGGCAGCGCGGCCTGACGAGATTGACCTGACCGTTGGCAGTCTCGATGACCCCGGGCGCCTCGCCCCCGCGGATCACATCTGGATGGCCGACGCGCTGCCGTGGGATCGGCCGCAGGACGGACTGCCCCAGCACCCCGGCACGCGGCCACTGCCGTAGCGCCTCGCCCAACCCTGCCCCCGCCGCCGGCTAGCCGATACGCGGTCGCCAGAGCGGCACGCCGTCGGACGACACGATGTCCACGCGCGTGCTGAAGGCCCGTGACAGCCAGTCGCCGGCAAGGGCGTCCTGCACCGTGCCCTGTCCGATAACGCCCTCGCTACCGAGGACGATCACCCGATCGGCCGCGAGTGCCAGCGAGAGGTCGTGAATGGCGCTGACCACGGCGACCTCGCGCTCCCTTGCCTGGGCGCGAAGCAGGCGCGCGACGTCCTCCTGGTGCGGTGGATCGAGGTGCGCGGTCGGCTCGTCGAGCAACAGCACGTCGGCCTCGACAGCCAGCGCCCGCGCAATGTGAACCCGCTGCCGCTCGCCGCCGGACAGCGTGGACAGCCGCCGATTCGCCCAGTCGAGGGCACCGGTCGCGCGCATGGCGCGTTCGACCGCGGCCTCGTCCGCCGCCGCGCGGCTCGACAGCCAGCCCGTGTGGGCGAAGCGCCCGAGCGCGACGCACTCGCCCGCGGTGAGTTCGGTCGCCGGAGCCCCCTGCGCGAGCCAGGAGAGGCGTCGCGCCCGGTCGCGGCGCGGCCAGTCGGTCAGCCGACGGCCGAGCAGCCGGACTTCGCCGGCGCGCGCCGGCAGGAGGCCGGCCAGCGCCCGCAGTAACGTCGACTTGCCACAGCCATTGGGACCAATCACGGCCGTCCACGTCCCGGCGGGTATCGCAAGGTCGATCCGCTGCAATACCGTCCGCGCGCCGTAGCCCGCGCTTAAGCCGTGGCAGCCGAGTGCAATGTCCCCGGGCTCAGACATCCCGCGCACGCCTCCACAGGAGCGCGACGAGGTACGCACCACCGAGACAGGCCGTCACCGAGCCCACCGGCAGGTCGATCGGGCGCCACACCGCGCGACTGACGAGGTCCGCTGCCTGCAGCAGGACCCCGCCGACCAGCGGCGCCGCGATCAGGAGGCGGCGATGATTCACGTGCAGTGCCTGGCGCACGAGGTGCGGCGCGATCAGGCCGATGAAGCCGACGACGCCGACCTGACCGACGGCGGCGGCAGTGGCGAGCGAGAGGATCCCGAGCATCGCGATCCGCAGCGTCGGCAGGGACAGGCCGAGCGACTGGGCGGTGTCTTCGCCCAGCGTGAGCGCATCCAGCCCGCGTGACAGCAGCACGGCCGGTATCAGGCAGGCGGTCAGCGCCGTCGCGAGCAGCAGTACCGAAGACCAGCCGAGAAATCCCGTCGTGCCGAGCAGAAAACCCTGCAGCGCGCGCCACGCGTTCGGTGATGACAGGAGGACGAGTCCCGTGACGGCGCTCAGCAGAAAGCTGACCACCACCCCCGCCAGCAGCAGGTTGGCGGTCTGCAGCACGCCGCGCGACAGGCTGAGCGTCAGGGCCATCGCGCCGCAGGCACCGACAAAGGCCGACGACGTCAGGCCGAGCTTGCCCCAGAAGGCGATGCCCATGAACGACGAGTCGGCCGCCAGCAGGCAGAGCGTGACGCCGAGGGCCGCGCCACTCGCGGTGCCGAGGAGGTAGGGCTCCGCGAGCGGGTTACGAAACAATCCCTGTGCGATGGCACCGCCAAGGCCCAGCAGCGCTCCGGCGCACCAGGCGCCGAGCGTGCGCGGCAGCCGGATCTGCCACAGCACCGTGTCCGACTGGGCGTCGGGACTGAGCAGCCAGCGAAGCGAGGTCGGCACGTCGGTACTGCCGACGAGCAGGCTTGCCAGGGCGAGCGCCACCGTCAGCCCCAGAAGTCCGCCTACCCAGGCGACGGGCAGCGCCCGGGCCGCGGCCGATTGCGCGGGTGCCTTCAATGGGCGACCCGCTTGAGGCAGTCGCCGATCAGCTGCAGGGCGTCGGCAAGGCGCGGGCCCGGCCGCGAGATGACGTCGCGATCGATCGGCCTAAACGTGCACACGCGGTGCTCGCGCACCGCACGGATGCTTGACCAGCCCGGCCGGTCGGCGAGCCGCGCCACCTCGCTCGGCAGCACCATCATGAGATCCGGATTCTGGCGCACCACGTACTCCGGATTGAGCTTCGGGAACGGGCCAAGCTCGGCCGTCACGATGTTGCCGGCACCGAGCTTGCTCAGGAGCTCGCCGATGAATGACCCGGGCCCGGCCGCGTAGGGCGTGCTGTCCACCTCGAAGTAGACGCGCGGCGGCTTGACGCCCGGCGCCATGG